>JADLEX010000001.1 GCA_020845895.1 Deltaproteobacteria bacterium
GTCTCGTTCCCGCCGGTCGCCCGAACGGGCACGGCCGTTGCCGATTGTTTCGCTTCGACCGCGGGTGCGTCGCACGGCAGCCACACGCGCACCGTCGTGCCCGTGCCGGGCGCGCTCTCGATCGCGATATGCCCCCGGTGCTGCCGCGTGATTCCGTACACGACGGCGAGGCCGAGACCCTTACCCCGGCCGCGGTCCTTCGTGGTGAAGAACGGTTCGAACAGGTGCGCGCGCGTCTCGTCGTCCATCCCCGCGCCCGTGTCGGCAACGCGCAGCTCGACGAACGCGCCCGACACGCTCTCGCCGCAGTGGGCGCACTCGAGATCGATCAAGTCGCGCCGCCCGACGCCGATCGTGAGCGTACCGCCATCCGGCATGGCGTCGATCGCGTTCGACGCGAGTTCGATGACGAGTTCACCGAGCAGCTCGCCGTCGCCGTTCACGCGCGGCAAATCGGCGTCCACCTCGTAACGCACCTCGACGCCGCCCGCCGCGAGTTGCCCGATCGCGCCGTTCAGGTCGGATACGAGGCGCGCCGGATCGACGGGCTGCACCGCGCGTGGCTGCCGGCGCGAAAACGCCTGAAGCCGCCGGATCAACTCCCCGGCGCGCTCACCCGCGGCGACGATCTCGGCGGCGTCTTCGTGATTGGGGTGATCGCGCGGCAGGCTCTCGACGAGGATCTCCGCGTAGCCGTTGATGCTCGTCAGGATGTTGTTGAAGTCGTGCGTGATGCCGCTCGCGAGCCGCGCGAGTGCGTCCATCTTGGCGTCCGGGAACCGCGCGGACACTCCCTCGGGCGAAGACACGGCATCGAGAGATTTCACATCCGACATCGGTGATCCGAACCCTCCCCCAATTCGGTTCCGTGTACGTTGTGATCGATTTCAACACAAGGGTGTTGCGGATTCAACGGAAGGCGCACCCGCAAGGTCTGGTGCTCGACCTGCTACGGGAGGTACTCGTCCGCGCCGATATCCATTTCTTCCCCGATCGGCCTCGGTTCGCCGTCGATATCCATCGGATAGGCGTTCCACTCGGGGTCGCGCAATCCGAACTCGATGAGCGTCGAAAACGGCGTTGCGGGCAATGCGGCATCGATCATGGGACTCGATGGGAGAAGGTGATAGTCGCGGTTGCCCGCGTCCGCCCACATCGGATCGACGGACAAGTTGCCCCACGCACCGCGGCATCCTTCCCACTCGCATTCGTTGAGGCGATCGAGTTGGGACACGCATTCGCCCGTGTTGATCAGGCACGGAGCTGTTCCGCGAACGAAATTGTCAGCCTGCACCCACGCGGAAATGTCCACGGCGTCGATTTCGATGACGCCGAGCCGATCGTGTGGTGAGAGAAGAATGTTGTTCGCCACACTCAGCACCGCCCGGGTACGAAACGTCGGAAACACGCCGAACTCGGTCCAAACATCGATCGCCGACCCGGAGTCGGAGGGACCGGTCGTGACGACCGTGTTATTCAGGATGACGCCAAAAGCCTCGCCGTCGCCCCAACCGTAGAGATCGAATCCCATCAAGGAGATCCCGTCCGACGTCCAGTCGCCGCCGAGAATGATCTGGTTATTCACGGCGGCCAGGAGATTCCATCCGAAAATTCCCAGAAAAGAGGAGCGCTCGCCGGGGTCCGCGAACAGCTCGATGCGATTTCGTGAAGCGATGGCGCCGATCGTTCCGACGATTCCGTACACAAAGGATTCTCCGTCGACTTCGGCGTAAATCTTGTTTCCGACCGTCCTTCCCAGGGTCGCCTGCACGATTCCTGACGCCTCGACATTCAATCCGGCGAGTTCCACTTCGTTCGACGCGATCCATCGAAAGCCGACGTCGCCCGAAGGAGCGACGGAACGGATTCCCAAGACGTCGTCACGATCCGCGGTCCCCAGGGACACATGGTTCGCGATGACTCGACGCGCGCACTCGGCGTCGACTCCCGCAATGGCCCCGGCTCCAACGCCAACCGAACCATTGATGTCGTTGGCCACAACAACGGACTCTGGCGGACCGCCCGTCGCGCACACCACTCGAATCGCCGAGATCTCCTCGCCATCTGCCAACTCCACGGAGTTTTCGACGATGGTGACTTCAGTCCCCGCGACGTAAATGCCCTGGCTGATGTCCGACGGCTTCGCAAAAATCGAATTGCGTCCGATCCAAACCGGAAAGGCCGACGACACTAAAATCGCCCGCGATTCGTCGGGATTGTCGGGGCCGTCGATGCGAAATCCATGGACAGTGATTGGACCCTCGGCTCCGGAAACTTCCACGGTCGCCGAGGTGGTTGCCGGAACGATGTACGAGACGAACGCCTCGATGTCGCGCGCCCAGTCGCCCGCCCGATAACCTCCAGAGAGCGACACGTCTGTGACGACGTTTTCCAGGTATTCGCCCTGAGCCACGATCACCGCGTCCGCTCCGGAGGCTTCGGCGGCGGCAATTCCGGCGGCGATCGTCTTCTTCGGCGAATCCGCGGTTCCCGGGGCGGAGTCGTCGCCCGCCGCGCCGTCCACGTAAATCGCATTCAGGTCCGCCGTCGACGCGTCGCCTTGGGCGCAGTCGTTGTCGACGCCGTCGTCGGGGAACTCGAACATGTCGGGATGGATGCGCGCGTCGGCATCATCACAGTCCGTGGAAAGATATCCCCATCCTTCGGGAAGCTCCGCGCCCAGACAAGCTTCGACACGCGTACCGGGGTAGCCGTCGTAGTCGGCATCGCGATAGGCGGAACCTCGATACCAAAGCCACGGATCGCCGTCGTTGCAATCGGGACCGGCATTGCAACCGTCGCCGTACCCATCGCCGTCCCGGTCGACGCATAGAAATCCTCTTGCGGATGGCAAGAGGATGGTGTCGTCGTCCGACGACCCGGTATCGTCATCGTTCCCGTCGTCGTCTTCGTTCGACCCATCGTCGTCATGTGACGCGTCGTCGTCGTCCGGCCAAAATGGCTCAGGAGCTTTGTGATCGAACTCATCCGGCGTCGATTCGCCGCAAGCCGCGAGCATCAAAATCGCTAGACAAACGACCCTCGACAGCATTCGGGCGAATGGGAAGCACCGACTCGAATGATTCATCTGATCCTCGGAGACATCATCAGTAACGGTGTCCGCGAAACACCGAATCATTTCATCGAACCGGAGGGCAAATCACGCATCCCGCGTCGCGCGGTCCCCCTCGCGCGAATGCGTTCGCGCGATTCGGTCGCACGGGGATCAGGTTCCCGGAGTCCCCGGGGGAATCGGCGCGTCGGGCGGTGTTCTCTCGGCGGCCCTGTCCTTCTCGTCCATTCGGCTGCCGACGTATCCGCCGACCGCGCCGCCGAGCGCGGCCCCCCAAGGGCCCAGCACAAACGCACCCAGCGCCGCGCCCACGCCGCCGCCGATCGCCGCGTTCCGGTGGATCCTCGCCACTTGTCTCACGTTGTCGATCGGGTTCAGCGACCAGTCGATCCGGGGCTTCGGGTGTTCGTCCATCGCCATGATCGCCCTCCGGTAAGCCCATTGTCCCACAAGTCGCGGCGCAACGCGAGAAAAAAATCGACCCCTCACCCCGCCCCTCGCCACGCTCGGAGCACCCCTCTCCCGTCATGACGGGAGAGGGGACGGGGGTGAGGGTATTCTGTCCCCCTCTGAAGGCGAGACACTTGAAAGTGGGTAGAATTGAGCCGCCGCGTCCGGCGCGCCGGGCCATAAAAGCCCTGGGCGCGTCCGGCAGGCGGCGGTTGCCCACGGGAGGTGTTCTTTGCCGAGACCGAGCAAGTTTACGGATGAGCAGAGGTACGAGATGGCGATGGAGCTGATTTCCGGGAGGTCGTCGCTGGGGGAGGTTTGCCGGAAATGGGAGATCAGCTCGACCTACGCCTGCAAACTGAAGGGCCGGGCGTCGGACTTGTTACGCCAGGGGATGCGCCGTCCGGCGGGCAATCCGTCGGCGGAGGTCGAGACGCTTCGCAAGCGGGTGGCGGATCTGGAACAACTCGCCGGGGATCAGGCGCTGGTGATCCGTGCCTTTAAAAAAAAGAGCGAGTCCGGGACGTGGTGACGGCGCTGCGCGAGGAGCGTCCGATTCCCATTCGTCGGCTGGCCGCCGCGACCCTGGAGCCGGCGTCCTCGGTGGGTCGCTGGGTGCGTCCCCCGATGGACAATCCGCTTTCCGGTCGCCGATGTCCGGTCTCGAACGACGCGGACCTGCGCGACAAGATTCGCCTTCTTTGCGAAGAGGATCGCCAGCGCGGCTATGGCCACCGGCGGATTCGAGCCTTGCTGCGCCGTCGTTTCGCGATCGTGGTCAATCGAAAGACGATGGCGCGGATCGTGCGCGAGGAACATTTGGCTCAACCGAAACTGCGTTTCAAACCCTCGCGGCCGCCGCATGTCGAGAAGATGCGCCCCGACGCTCCGAATCGGGCGTGGCAGATCGACATGACGAGTTTCCAACTCACCGACCTGACGCCGCTGTTTCTGGTCGTGGTGATCGACGTCTTCACACGCAAGATCGTGGGGTGGTCGCTGGACCGGCGTTGCCGGGCTTCGGAGTGGACGGCGCCGCTGCGTCTGGCGCTGGACGCGCAGGGGATCGTGACGCGCGAGCAGGCTGCGTCGCTGACCGTTCGCAGCGATAACGGCTCGCAGCCCTGCTCCAGGCATTTCGTCGAGTTTCTCGGGTCCCGCGGCGTGCGCGGGCAATACACCGGCTACGACGCTCCCGACGACAACGCCTTCGTCGAGCGCGTCATCCGAACGATCAAGGAAGAGGAAATCTGGCCCAACAGCTACGACACCGGGTCCGAGGCCCACGAGGCCATCGACCGATACATACGCTGGTATAACGAGGATCGTATCCACTCGGCGATCGACTACCGGACGCCGTGCGAGATCGAAGCCGAATGGATCAAACTTATGGCCGCGTAAATCCGTCTCGACTTCGGGGGGACAGTACGACTCCGACTTTTTTCGTTGACTTGCCGGCACGCGCGGCCAACAATCGTATCGTTGATCGAGTCGCCAATGCGGGAGGTCTGTTATGAGTTGGTGTCCGCGATGTCGCGAAGAGTTCTCGAGCGAGGATTCGCGCTGCCCGACCTGCGACGGGGAGCTGCTCGCCGCGCTGCCGAGCGACGAGGAATTGCTGACCGACGTCGAGTGGGTGCCGGTCGCCCGGGACATGGAACCGCTGCGAGCGCAGTTGCTGAAAGATTTGCTCGAGCAGTCGGGCATTCCCGTCGTCATCACCGGCGAGCGGCTGGAATCGTTTCACATCTACCCCAACCTGGAAAACGCGGTGATGGTCCCGCGGCGCTGGTCGGCGGAAGCAATCGCCATCGTCGCGTCCTTCGACGCGGATGACGACGACGACCGGATCGTGTGTTCGTCGTGCGGCGAAGAGGTGTCGGCCGAAGCCGAGGCGTGTCCGCATTGCGGAGAGCTGTTCGAGATCGACGTGAACTGATCCGCCCCACGCGGTGACTGTCGATTTCATGCGCAATTTCCTCATCGTCTTCTTCCTGATTTTTGCGTTCACGCCCCGTGCGCGTGCGCAGACGCCGTGCCCGGCGACGGATTTCGCGGATTGGCTCGTCGCCGCCGCGACCGGGCGCGAGGACGTGGCGAACGCGGCGCTCGCGAAGTGGAGGTCGGCTTGCGCGTGCGCGGACGACGACGCGGCGTGCATCGCGATCCCGGTGGAGTCGGGCGAGCGCGCGGTGTCACCCGCTCAGTTGTCCGTCGCGGCGGCCCAGGCCGCGAAGTGGGTGCGTTCGACGCGCGCGTTCTGCGCGGGCGTGTCGGGCGGCGACGACGATCGGATCGCCGCCCGCGCGTGTTGGGAGCGGCGCGCCGCCGCCATGACCGGCATCGACGACGCGCTCCCCCGCGAGATTCTTGCCGTGCCGATCGCCGCCTCCGCGCCGAAACTCGCCGAGGAGGAATCGTTCGTCGCATCCCCACCGTCGGATACCATGATGAGCGATCCTTCGGCGGGCTCCGATCACGCGCGGCGCGCCAAGACCCAGGCCGACGAACTCGCCGCCGAGATCTGCGTGATGCGCGCCGAAACCGAGAGGCTGCGTGAGCGGCTCGACAACATGCGCCGCCAGCCTCTTTTCATCCGTGGAGAGCAGGAACCGCGCATCAACGCCACGCAGAACGAACTGCGCCGCATCGGCGACGCGCTGGAACGCGCGCGCGGGCGCTTCGAGATGTTCGCGGGCCGCTCCTTCGATCCCCTGCGTGACTGCGCCCCGGCGAAACCCGAAGCGCCGAAACCCAACCCGACCCCCTGATCCGGCAGCGAATACTCGAACCGCCCTTGAACGCGGCGCGCCTCGTTCGTAAGGTGGGCATTCGTCAATTTGGAGGACGCGATGGCCGCGTGCACGGGATGTTCGGCGAACCTGACGGGCGGCGAGCTTTTTTGCCCCTACTGCGGGGCGACGGCGCCCGGTGCGTCGACGGCGGCTCCCGAGGCCACGGGCGATCTGCGCGCGAAATCCGGCGGCGGTGAGACCGGCCTCGGTCGCGACGTTCGTACATTTTCGTGCAACACGTGCGGCGCGACCGTGAGCTGGGACCCGACGAAACTCGCCGCAACGTGCGCGTATTGCGGTTCCCACGCCGTGGTCGAAGCGCCCGTGGGCGATGAATCGCGTCCCGCGCGTGTGGTGCCCTTCGCGCTCGACGCGAGCGCCGCCGGGGAGCGTTTCCGCTCGTGGCTCGGCAAGGGGTGGTTTCGGCCGCGCGACCTCCAGACGTCGAGTCTCGTCGGCGAGATGCGCGGCGTGTATCTGCCCTTTTGGGCGTTCGACGCCGACGCCGATTCGGATTGGTCGGCATCCGCCGGATACAACTACCAGGAGCAGGAGACGTACACGGCGACCGAGAACGGAAAGCCCGTCACCCGCACGCGCACGGTGACGAAGACCCGCTGGCAACCGGCGCGCGGTACGCACCGCGAGCACTACGACGACTGGATGATCGCGGCGACCAAAGGCGTGGACGCGCCGCTGCTCGCGAAGGTCTTTCCGTATCGTACCAACGAGGCGCGGCCCTACAACGCGGCATACCTCGCCGGGTTCGGCGCGGAGCGGCCCGCCATGCGCGCGGACGACGTGCGGCAGAACGCCGCGAACGCGCTCTACCAGAAGGAAGTGGAAGCGTGCGGCAAGATGGTGCCGGGCGACACGCACCGCGACCTCGCCGTCAGCACGCGATTTTCGAACTGGGCGTACGATCTCGTGCTGTTGCCGCTGTGGATTTCGAGCTACCGCTATCGGGAACAGCCCTACCGTTTCCTCATCAACGGCCAGACGGGCGAGGCGCAGGGCCACGCGCCGATCTCGAAAGCGCGCGTGGCGCTGGCGGTGGCCATCGCGCTGGGCGCGACAGCGGCGATCGCCATCGTCCTCGGGGTCCTGAAGGGATAACCGCGTCCGGGATGACCGCATCTGCGTAATTTTCATTACTCAACAATAAAAAATCATCGTTCTTTCCCGCTGATCGGCGTACGCTCTTCACCGACAGTTCCATTGCGTGATCCCTCGGGACTCGGTCGGGAGGCCGTCATGACTAATCTCGCGCGGCTTGTCTTTTTGCTTTTGGCGTTTGTCCCTTTTCTCGTCGCGGGCTGCTCCTGCGACGACGATGACGACGATGACAGTGGCGGTCCCGCCGACGACGACACGGACGACGATGAGGACGACGACGCGGACGATGACGACGTGGCCGACGTGGACAACGCGGAGGACGTCGCCCGCTACATCGTCGAGGAGCTCGGCGCGACGGGGGCCAACGGCTCGTTCATGGCCTACATCGTCACCGAACCGCTCGCGGCGGGCGACGCGATCGCCCCGGCCGAAGGGGCGAGCGCGTTCACGCCGTCGGGCGCGTACTGGTTTGCGTATCTCGACGACGACCCCTTTGCCGCGTTCGAGCACGACGTGCGTTACCTGTTCATCGACGACGCGACCGGCGAGGTCACCGTCGAGGCGCACAGTTGGTGGCCCGAACTGAACGGCGAGACGCTGTGGGCGAGCGATGTCTCGACCCTCAACCTGTTCAAGGCCGAGGAGCCGTTTTCGTCGGCCAAAAGCACGGCGGGAGGCGGCATCACTCCGCAGGACGACGCGGCGGACGGCGATTACGGCGACGCGCCCGACGACACGGACGCGTATCAAGGTTTCGGCGGCGCGGTGGCGGGAAAATTCCCGACGTTGCACGACACGGCGAATTCGGTGGACGACCGGCCGGGCGGCCACACGCTCAACGTGGGCGACGAGACGCTGGGCGCCACGGTGTCGATCGAGGACGACGCCGACGACGCGGACGATCCCGACGGCACGCCGAACCTCGTCGATCGCGACGCCGACGATCGGAAGATCTACTGGGCGTTTTACCCCGATTACGCGAACAAGACGCTCGACGTGCGTTTTCTGGTGAACGTGGCGGTGGCCGCGAACGCGCCCGAGACCGAGCGCCACATCAACATCCTCGTCGATCAGAACCGTGACGGCGAGTGGAAGAAGAACACCGCCGGCGACGAATGGCTCGTGCAGAACTTCGCGGTGGACGTCGCCCCCGGCACGGACGAGTGGGTGTGGACCGACGCTGCGGCACTGCCGCTGGGTACGGCGAACAAGTTCGGATGGGAGCAGTGGATCCGCGTGGCGCTCAGTCGCGAGACGATCGACGACGCGCCGTTCGGCGGCGACGGATGGGACGGTTCGGGCGAGTTCGAATTCGGCGAGATCGAGGACCACTACTTCAACTTCACGCCGTGGAACGGCCCGGGCGACGGCGGCGGCGGCGGGGGCGACGACGATTCCGATGACGATTCCGACGACGACGCGGACGACGACGGCGGCGGGGACGACGATGACAACCCCGGCCCGGAGAACCCGGGTCGCGGCGACCCCGGCGAGGGCGTCGAGCCCAAGGAGTGCGTGTACATCTGCGCCGAGGACATGATCGTCATTCCGATCTCGTGCAAGGCGCTCGTCATCAATCTCGGCGATCACGAGGGCGCGGACTGGATGAAGAAGAACGGCGAGAACGCCGAGGACTTTTACGGCGCGCGGCTTGGAGGCCCGAACGTGACGCGCCTCGACCGGCCCACGGCCGAAGACGCGCTTGACGCGATCAAGGATTTCATCAACGCGAGCCTGTGCCTCGACGAGCTGCACATCTACATCACCGGTCACGGCAGCAAGGACGGCTGGATCCGCGCGCAAAACGGCAAGGGCAAGCTGAAGGTCTCCGAGATCGATGAGATTCTGGACGCCAAGCCGCACTGCCCGAGCCCGATGAACTACTACGCGGGGGAGTGTCGGCTGCCGGGATTCTGCAATCTCAACTTCCTGATCCAGAGTTGCTACTCGGGCACCTTTCTCGAAGGCGACGATTCCCTCAAGCGCGACGGCGTGAACACGCTGACGTCGGCGAGCAAGTCGAAGTCGTCGTATGCGAAATCCGACGGAGACGGCAGCGAGTTGTCGGGGTCGTACTGGGATGCTTGGGAAAACAATCAGGCCGACAATCCGCCGAACGGCGACGACAACGGCGAGGTGTCGAACGAAGAAGCGATGGAGTGGGCGAAGAACAACATGGGCGGTCCCGACAGCGAGCCACAATCGAACGCCGGCGCGGATTGCGAGTGCGTGTGCAGCATGCCCGAGGACCCGCCGGACGACGAGGATTGGTGGGACGATTCGGGCGGCGATTCGCCGCAAACGCCCTTCCTCGACATCCTGAGCTACGCGACGGTGTTTGACGAAGACGGCGTGACGGCCATGATCGATGTGGCGGGCGAATTGCCCGACGCCGGGCCCGGCCAGTTCGAGTGGTACATGCTGCTCGACGGCAGTCCGTCGGCGCCGAACGATCCCGCTCCGGGCCGTTTCCAGGGCGCGGACGTGTTCATGGTCCTGCAACACAACAACGGCGTGTTCAATCTGCTGCTCTTCAAATACAACGCCGGGGCGGAGAACTGGCAGCCGGTCGTGGACCCCGACGGCGAGACGAACCACAACGGCACGCACGTCGTCATGCACTTCCCGTACGCGATTTTGGGCATGACGCCGGGCGACATGGCGCCGTTCCGTGCGGCCACCTGGGGCATCGACGGGCCGGGCCAATACGGCGACGACACCCAGTGGGTCGACTACTCCGATCCGCGCTTCATCTGCATGTATCGATAACGCGACGCGCGCGAATCACAACGGCGCCGGGTTCGTCCCGGCGCCGTTTTCTCAAAAAAAAATGTTTTGCCTGTTGAAAATATTTTGTGATAAACTCCTCCAAGAGAGGCGAACGACAATTACACCATCGCGGAGGTCCAGCCATGACCCGTCGCTACGCATTCCCTTCATGGATTCTCATGGTCATCGCACTTTTCATCTTCCCGGGTTGCTCCGAGGACTCGTCGGACGGGGGCAACTCATCCGGCGATGATGACGACGCCGCCACGGATGACGACGCGGCGGTGGCCGACGATGATGTCGACGACGACGACGACGCGAGCGACGATGACGCGGATGACGATCTCGATGACGACGCGGGTGATGACGATACCGCTCCGCCGCCCGAGCCGGGTACCGTACCGGTGGACGGCGGCTACTTCGCGCCGGGCGCGGCGGGCGTGGTCGTGGATGGCGATGGCGTCTATCACGCATTCGCAACGCACGCGCGCACGCTCCACCACTACACGATCGACGGCGACACCGTGACGCGCGAGCCCGTGGCGTTTCGGGCGTACGAACCCGATGTCGCGATCGACGCCGACGGTCACCTGCACGTGGCGTACGTCGACCGCGCCGCCCCGGAAATCGCCTACGCCACGAATCGGACGGGAAGCTGGACGCGGGAAACGGTCACCGTGTTCGATCCCTTCAACTTCTCCGACCTGAACATCACGCTCGACTCCGACGGCCTCCCCCGCGTTGTCGCGGCTCAGGACACGCTGTCCTACGCCGAACGGGACGCGGGGGGATCGTGGAACGTGACCGTGTTCCCCGAGACGACCGGCTACGTGCGGCAGGCCGACGTGGCCTTCGACGCCGCCGGGCGGCCGAACGTCGTGTATTCGGCCATGTCGAGCGATGTGTACGTCGATCTCGCGGTTCGCGACGGCGACGACTGGACCACGACGCGCCTGGCGGAGCACGCTCAGGCAACCGGGCCGATGGGCGACTGCTTCACCAACTGGGACTACATGGGCGTCGCGGCCGCGGCGGACGACGAGAACGTGTACGCGACGTACGCGCTGGACGAATTCTACACGTGCATCCTGATGTTCGAGTTTGCCGCCGACGTTCACCTCGCGACCATCGACGCGGACGGAAGCGTCGCGACCGAACAGATCGACCGATCCGAAAACATGTTCGTCCTCAATTCGTCGCTCGTGGCCGGCGACTCAGGCGTGCATGTTGCGTACGGATTCGAGGCGTTTCCGATCTTCACGCCGATTCCCTCCGTCATCCGGTTCTGGGACGCGACCGACGGTCCCGTCACAGCCGTCGTGCCCGGCCTGACCCTCGCGGGAATCGGCCTCGCCGTGGGCGATGCGCCGCGCGTGCTCTGGTTCCATCCCGACGGCGCGCGGCTCGAACTCTCGAAACCCGTCGGCCCTTTGTGGACGGCGACGGAACTTCACCGATCCGTCCCCGTGACCGGGCCGATGGGAACCGCGGTCGATGCCGACGGCCTTCGCCGTGCGATCTACGTAGACGCCCGCGACCCGGGACTGCGTTACGCGGTCGAGACCGACGCCGGGTGGACCACCGAGCGCGTGTGGGATCTCGAATACGCTCCCGAGGCGATGGCGCTTGCAACGGACGCAAATGGCGCTGCGCATGTGGCGTTTCGGGGTGAGGATTCGATTCTTTACTACCTCACAAACGCATCGGGCGACTGGGCCATCGAGACCGTCGACACCTCGGACGACACCGGAAATCACTGTCGCATTGCGGTGGACTCGTTGGGGCGGCCCCGAATCGCGTATGTCATCCGCGATGAACTCGGCGATCCGCATTGGCTGGTGCGCGTCGCGACGCGCGAGGGCGGCGTATGGACCCAAGAGGACGTCGCGGGAAGCCTCGGCGCTCCATTCGCCTTCACCCTCGACGCGCAGAATTTCGCACATCTCGCCTACGGCTCCTACGAGGCTTGGTATGCGCGCGAAACCGCGGGCGGTTGGCAGTTCGAAGCGCTCGGCTTGCAGTCCATCGACTACGCGGCGATCGCGCTCGACGCACAGGGCGAGCCGCATATCGCGTTTTCGTCGAGCTTCGGCCAGTTCCTCGACTACGTGGTGAAAAACGGTGGGGCATGGACCTCGGTACGACTCGCCTGGAACAACATGCAGCGGCGCGTCGGACCTTTGGCGATCGATCTGACTGCAGCCGATGAAGCGTTCATCGTTTATCACCACGGGGACGAACTCGACCTGCGTATGCTGACCAATCAGGGCGGCACACCGTGGCAGCGCGACATCGTGGACGGCGACGACGTGGGCGATGATCCTTTCGCACTGGTGGACGGCGCGAACGTGCGTCTGCTCTATCGCGGCGCCGGAGCGGTGTGGGCACTCGATGTGCCGTAAAGGGTAAGGAAAATGGTCCGGCCGGGGGCGGCCGGGCCACACAGTCGGATGAAGCGGCCCGGCCGGAAGCGGCCGGGCCACATGTTCGGGCGAATTTCCGCCGTCTTCGCTTACACCCGGAACTGGGCGACGATGTCGCGCAGCGCGTGCGCGAGTCCGTCCATCGATTCGGCGGCCGTGTGCGTGCGTCCGGCCCCCTGCGCGGTTTCGCGCGCGGCCGTGTTGACGCCCTGGATATTTCGCGACACTTCCTGCACCCCGATCGTCGCCTCGCGGATGCCGCGCACCACATCGCGCTCGATGCCCGCGGAAAGCTCCGTCACGCGGGTCGAAACCGCGCCCGCCGATTCCGACGCGCCGGACACCGACCGCGCGATCTCCTGCGTCGTCGCGGTTTGCTCGGCCACTGCCGAGGCGATCGTCTGCGTGATGCTGTCGATCTCGGTGATGACGAGGCCGATGTCGCCGATCGCGTGCACCGCTTTGTCGGTCTTGTCGCGGATCGCGTCGATTTGCCGCGCAATCTCACTCGTCGCCTGCGCGGTCTGCTGGGCGAGTTCCTTCACTTCCTTCGCGACCACGGCGAATCCCTTTCCCGCGTCGCCCGCGCTCGCGGCCTCGATGGTCGCATTGAGCGCCAGCAGATTCGTCTGATCGGCGATATCGCTGATCATCACCGCCACGCGCCCGATCTCCATTGACCCGCGACGCAGTTCGTCCATCACCTCGCCCGCGTCGGTCGCCTGCCGTGTCGCCTTGCCGGCGATCGTCGCGGCGCGCTCGCAGTTGCGGCTCACTTCGTCGAGCGACGACGTCATCTCTTCCACGGCGGTCGCCACGGTCGTCACGCTCGTGGACATCTCCTCGGCGGCGGCCGCGATCATGTTGACGTTTTGCGACATGAACTCGGTCGCCGACTTCACCCCGGACACGTTGGCCGTGATCTCCTCCGCCGCGGTCGCCACCGCGCCCGACTGCCGCGACGATTCCTCCGCGCCGCCCGCAAGCTGGTTGGCGACCACCGTCAGATCGGTCGCGGTTTCGGCGAGGCGGTGCGTGTTGTCGGTCACCTGCCGCAGCGATTGGCGCAACCGTTCGGTGAATGCGTTGAAGGTCTGCGCGAGATCGCCGAGTTCGTCGATCGAATCGACGGTCACCTTCGCCGTCAGATCGCCTTCGGCCACGAGGTTGATCGCCGCCACGGTCGAGCGGATCGGCGTGGTGATGGACCGCGCGGAGAGCAGCGCGATGGCGACAACCGCCGCCGCGATGAACGCCGCCACGAGCGCGATCGCCGTCGCGACGCGGCGCAGCGGCGCTTTGGCCTCGTGGAGAGCAACCTCGGCGACAAGCGCCCAGTCGAGCCCGGCGACGTCCAGCTTCGTGAAGCAGGTCTTGACGGGAGTGCCGTGCGCGTCGAGCCCCGTCGCGCAGGCTTCCGATCCGCCGAGCGCCGCGTTGACCGCATCCGTTTCGACCTTCTCCGAGAGAATGGTCGAGCCCGATGCGAATCGCGAATCCGATCGCATCGTGTGGTCCGCGCCGACCAGCCACGTCTGCCCGGTTTCGCCGAGCCCCGTCGCCTCCTGCACGATGGCGTTGATGTCTCCGGCGGCGGCCTGCACGATCATCGCGCCGATCATCTTGCCGTCGTCGCCGTGCACCGGCGCGCCGACGAATGCCACCGGCTTGTCGCCCACCGGCTTGTAGGTCGAGTAATCCTCGAAGGCGACGTGGTCCTTTTCGACCACCTTTTTCCACACGCGGAGCAGGCCGCTGTGCGCGAGGTCCGTTGTGCGCACGTTCTTGCCCAGATCGTCGTGTTTCGACGACGTGTACATGATGTGCCCGTGCGCCGAGCACACGAGCATGATGTCGCCGTACTTCTTGAGATCGGCGAGCCGGGCGACCTGCGCGCCGCGCGTCCCCCACAGCTCCTGATATCGTGTGGTCGAGACGTCGTAGTTTCCGTCGGGGCTCGTTTCCATGTCCACGTGATAGGTCCGCAGGTCCTTGAACAGCTCCGCCACGTCGCGGCTTCCGGCGAGCACCTCCATGTCCACTTCAGCCTGACGCAGGTAGTTTTCGACCTGGTTCTTTTTGATCGTGCGAATCGCGGAGAGTTTCTCCTCGGCTTCGCGATCGAGCGCCCGGTCGATGGACCGGTAGTTGATCGCGCCGAGAATCAGAATCGGGACGATCCCGATTCCGAGGCAAATGGACAGCAGTTTGCGCGCAAGTCTGCGACGGATGTAGGACAGCACCATGGCGATCTCCCAAGGAAAGGCATTCGAAAAACGCGTCATCCGGTGTATCGAACGATCGGTTGTGGCGCTTGAGCATTCTTTTTTGCGAGGCGGGGTTAGCGATTGCCGTCAAGGCGGGGTCGCCCTCGCGCATTCCGCTACGACCCCGGCCGCCAACGATCGCGGTTTTCGCGCAGGACGCGCCGGATTTCATCGGCAACGAGGTCATAACCGATCCGATTCGGGTGCATGAATTCCTGAAACAGGATGTTGCCTTCGCGCGCGCGCGCGAGACGCCGGGCGGAGATCGACGAGGCCGACGTTCTGCTCGCGGGCGATCGCGATCGCCGCGTCACCCCAGGCATCGGTCGGGGCGGCGTCACCGAATGCGTCGGCGTCGATCGCCGGAACGACGATCACCGGCCACGCGCCGGCGTCGCGGCGAGACGGATCTTCGCGCGCAGCAGTTCGAGGAAGCCCGATAGCGCCGCGTCCGACCGGTCGTCTTGGGCGCGGTGCGACCAGAACCCGAGCCCGTGCGCGAGCGCCTCGGTGGGGCGTCGCGAGTAATAGTTGTTGATAACGGGGTGGAAAATCACGACGCGCGGGCGCGCCGCCGCGTAAAAGCCCGCGATACCCGGCGGAACGTTGTTTTCGAGCAGATCGCTCACATAGCCGAGATTGAGCACGTCGACGGATCGCAACGCGAAATCGGGATCGGCCTCGATCTTCTCGCGAAGCCGCGTCGGCCAATCCCACCGCCCGCGTCCGTATGGATATCCGTCGGTGGTCGATCCGCCGTGCGCGGCATTGACCACGGTGTCGCCACCAAGCGGCACGCGGATCTCCCGGCCTCCGCGGCGCAGCACGGGGTCGGCCCGAAACGCCGCGTCGTCGAAAACGCCGTCGCGCAGATAAGGCTGAAACCAGTTGAGATCGCCGCTCGTGCGTTTGGCGCTCTCCCATGCGCCGAAGAACCCGACGAACGCCAGCGGGATCAGCACCACCGCCAATGGATAACCCGTGAGCCAACGGGCTGCGCACCCGCGCGCAAGTAGCCGCCGGCACGCGAGGCGATCGAACGCGAGAAACGCGCACAACGCACAAGTCGCCGTGGCGAGAGCGGCGATATTCCAGAGCCACAATGGCGCTTTCGAGACGTTCGTCGCCGCGCCGGCCACCGGTTTCGTTTCGACAACGCGCCCGCCGCGCACGACGATCCACGACGAGGGGCGCGCGGGCAGCGAACCGATGCGCAGCGCTTCCCGGTCGCCGTCCATCCGCTCGTGGTTCCAGAAGACACGGAGCCCCGGCGTCGACGCGCGCGGCCGAAAAGAAAAACGCACGCCCGTGGGATGGGTGGGCAGCTCTCGGCCGTCCATCGTGGAATTGAGTTGCTCGTCGAGGCCGACGGATCGATCGAAGAACGCCGTGGAGCCGTGCGCGCGCACGAGCGCGAAGACCAATGCGGCGACCACCAGGGCGTCGAACGCGGCGAACCTATCGGACGCGGGCGCGATAGACGTTGACGAACTCGTCGCCCGCACCGCGCAGCGTGAGGGTGAGCGTGACGAATCCGGCGACGTGAGCGCGCGTTTCGACCTCGCCCACGCGCACGGCGGGACCGTCCGCGCTCGCCCACGCGGCGAAGGTCCGGCGGAAGATCTCGCGGTTCTCGTCGTCGCGAACCACCGCCTCGACCTCGGCGCCGTCGATCGCCTTCCGCGTGTCGTTCACGAAAAACACCGGCGCGGCGATGCGCTCGCCCCGGCGGTACTCGTCCTTGTCGACCAGCGCGCCCACGTAGATCGGCCGGAAGCAGTCGGCGAGCTTGAAATAGCTCGACTTGGGTGTGCGCCAGTAATCGACCACCGACCACTGGATGGCCGGGTTGGGGTCGCTGAACATGAAGTTGAGGATGCCTCCGCATGGCGCGTATTTGTGCGCGCGCAGCCGGTCGATGTAGTGGCGGTGGATGAACGACTGCCAATCCTGCGTGGCCTGGATGTAGGTCGCGAGATCGCGATGCCCCTCGCGCGGCGTCCAGTGATCCATCAGCTCGGGCTGCAGGCTGCGGCGATCTTCGAGCGTCTTCAGATCCAGATTGTGCAGATCGGCGCTCATGAACCTCACGGCGTTTTCGACATTGGGAAAGCTCTGCGCGCCGAACTCGCTGACAAGGCGCATGCCCTTGGGAAATCGCCGGATGAATTTGTCGAACGCGCGGTGCGTGCCCTGCACGCGATACCACCCGCCGTAAAAATGCAGGTCGCTGCCCTTACCGAGCAGCGGCAATTCGCCCGACGAGCGGATGACGAACCGCTGCGGATCGATGGCTTCGATCTCACGTTTCGTTTCGGTGTCGAGCACGTCGCGGTTCCACGAATACACGATCATCGAGAACACGGTGGGCGCGAGCTTGACCGGGTTCTCTTCTTTTGTTTCGACGACGTGGAACGGCTCGTTGTGGCAGCACCACATCGCCACGCTCGGGTGGTTGTAGAGCAGGCGCACCATCGCCCGCGCCTGCCGGTGGATCTCCGGCATCTTCTCTCGCGCGTAGAGCCATTGGAGCGGCATGTCCTGCCAGAGCAGGAGCCCCGCGCGGTCGGCGGCGCGATACGTCGCGGGCGGCTCGACGTGCGCGTGCACGCGCTGGATATTCATGTGCGCGCCGAGGGCGAGTTCGATGTCGCGGTCGATGGTCGCCTGTTGAACCGTCGCGATGCGCGTGTCGGTGGGCGGGACGTTGCTGCCTTTCAGGAACAACCGCTCGCCGTTGAGGTGAAAGATCCAGTTGTCGAAGCGCGCCGTGCGCAGGCCGATCTCGTCCGTCCACTCGTCCACGACCGCGCCGCGCTCGGCGAGCAGGCGGATCGTGAGTGTGTACAGGTGCGGGAAGCCCAGGTCGTGCGTCCACCATTTGCGCGCCTCGGGGACCGTGTGCATCCACTCGAAACGGTTGTCGCCGGGCGCAACATCGACGGTTTCGCGAAACGTGTGCGCGTCGCCGCGAAAATTCGCGGGGGTGTATTCGATCTCGACGATGAGCCGCGCCGCCCGCGCCGACGCGATCGTCACGCGCTCGCGCTGCCGTGCGCAAGCGCCCGTGAACGCCTCGGTGTGTACGAGGGCCTCGGCGGTGTGCGCGAAGCCCGATTCGACGAGGTAGGGCGCCAGCCAGATGCCGCCGGGATTCGTCGTGGGATCGAGGCAATCCCAGTGCGAATACACGCCGGTGATCATTTTCTTGCCGACCTTGTCCTTTTCGTCGGGACAATCGACCTCGACGATCAGCTCATTGCGCGGCGCGAGCACGTCCGTGACGTCGTACGCTTGCGGATCGAAATAGCCCTCGTGCGTGCCGAGCACGGGGCCGTTCAGGCGGACCGTGGACCAGTAGAAGATTCCGGGCAGCACGAGCCGCACGCGGCGATCCTTTGCCGCTTTCCACACAAACTCGCGTCGGTACACCACCTTGCCCGCGTAACCCGCGAGATCGCCGTGTTGCTGCCAGTGAGACGGCACATCCATGGTCAGCGCGCGCGCCCAGTCGTAGGCGTCCGCGAAACGGTCCACCGCGCACAGCGCCCACGCGCCGCCCAGTTCCTCGCGTCGGAATTTCGGCATGATGTTCCTCGGTCGCCCCCTCGGGCGGCATTGTCGGGCGGGGGACAGGGGTGTCAAGCGAGGGTGGGTTGTTGGTTTCTGGTTGCTGGTTGTCGGTTTCTGGTTGCTGGTGGCGGCCCATCGACGCGACGCGGCGGCACTTGCCTCGCGCGAGGCGTCGCCTCGCGATGTGAACGACCTCGGTTTCGATTGACATGCCTCGGGGAAACCGGGACTGTGAAGATGTTTCACCATCGGAGGGGCCCATGAAGCTGACGGCCATCATCGGGCAGGAAAACGAGGGGTATGTCGCCTTGTGCCCGGAACTCGATGTCGCGAGCCAGGGAGAGACGGTCGAGCAGGCGAGAGACAATCTCAGAGAGGCTCTCGAATTGTTCTTCGAGTCCGCGTCGCCCGAGGAGATCCGAACCCGTCTGCGTACCGAAGTCTTCGTGACGCAGGTCGAGGTCGCCGTTGGTTAAACTCCGGATTCTGTCCGGTCAGGAGGTCTGCACGATCTTGGTACGGTACGGTTTCGAGGATGTGAGGCGACGCGGCAGTCACGTGGTCATGCAGAAGTCGACGCCGTCGGGGACGGTTACCGTTCCGGTTCCGGATCACAAAGAAATCCGAACTGGGACCCTGCAGTCGATCATTCGTCAGTCCGGAGTCCCGCGCGAAGAGTTTCAGGTCTGACTCGAATCCGCACCCGCTCCCCTTGCGTCGTCCGTCATGGCGAATCTAGTCTCACTTCGTGGATGAATCCCCCGACAACCCGAAATCCGCTCGCGTCGCGCATGCGATCTTCGCGTTCGTCGTCGCGGCGTGGACCGCAATTGCATTCGGCGTGATCTCGTCGCCGCCCACGCCGGGCGAGGGGCACGACGAGTTCGTGATGATCTACGGCCACATCAACGTGGTGAACTATCAGAAGGCGGGCCTGCCGCTCGCGGCGTCGCCGCTCGCGACCTCGATGCGCAAGCCCCATCTGCCGTTTCTCGCGAGCGCTTCATTGCACCGACTCCACCCGGCCGGCTACGCGTCGCTCCTCGGCGCGAATTTTCTCTTCGCCATCGCGTGGATCGTCGCGGTGTATCTGCTCGCCGCGCGCGTCTTCGATCCGTTCGTCGCGCTCGTCGGCGCGTGCGTACTGCTGGGTTTCGATCTCACGCACGCCCTGGCCGAGCACTACGGCAACGACATCCCCGTCGCGCTTTTCGCGACGCTCATCATCGCGATGCTCGCCGACCCGCGCGGGTTCGACCGTCCTTGGCGGTGGCCGGTGCTGGGCGTGCTCGTCGGGCTCGGCCTGCTCGCAAAACCCACGCTGCCCGTTTACATCGCGGGACCGGCGCTGCTGCTCGCGTGGCGCGTCGGGTCGCTCTTCGCCACCTCCGGAAGGCGCGCGTATCTCGTCGCGTCGATCGGCGGGCTGATGGCTGCGATCGTGATTCTCGTCGCCGTTTGGCTGCCCTGGTTCGCGCGCGTCTTCGACGTCATCGGTTTGCACGTGGACGACGTGGTGAGCGGCCCGGGGCGGGACTTCGCGCTCTTTCACACCATCGACGGCGACACCGCGCCCGCCGATCTCGCGAAGTATCTGGGGTTTGCCGGGGCGGTCGTGGTGGGATTCGGCACCGGAGCGATCACGGGGCGTTGGCGCGGCATCGAGCGACGCACGCTGCCGACCGCCTACCTGCCGCCACTCGCCATTTTCGTCGTCGTCGCCGAGGCGTTCACGCGCATCCTGTTCCCGCTATGGTTCATCCCGGTGATGTTCGCCGCGGAACGACTTCGCCTGATCGCGAATCGCCGGGCGTCGGCCATCGCGTCGGTCGCGCTGGCGATGGTGTTCCTCGTGCTCGGCGCGGCGAATCACACGGGTGTGACCCCGAGGGCCTGGCCTGTGCGCGATGCGGCGAATCCCGCATACGCGGGCGCGGCGACAGCGCGGATTGTCGAATCGGCCGCGCGGCAAAAGAGCGATGCGCTGTTCGTCAATCTCGTGTCCGAGTCCGCCGGCCCGCGCTTCTACTTCGACGTCCTCGAGACGCAGGCCGTCGCGACCGTGCCGTACGTCCACATTTGGGATGCGCGGCAGGGGGATGTGGGCAACAGCATCGTCGACGACCTCGTCGCGCGATGGGACGAGGTGCGTGTCCTGGTTGTGCGCCGGCCCATCGCCGACCCGGCGGTCGCGCCGGACGCGGAAATCACCGACGCCCTCGCGCGGTCGCGAGAATTGATGCTGCCGGGCGAACGCGCACGCATCGACGTGGCGACGATGCCGCGCCCGGCGTGGGAGATGGCCGGCAGCATCGAGAATCCGCCGGGCGGCGCGGGCATTCGCTACGACGTGTTCGCCGCTCCGTAGTCGGCTCCGTTCATCGGGGACACTCCGAAAAAACGGTCGAAGCCGTCCCGCGTCATGTCGCGCCGCGCCGAATCGCGCCAAAAGCGGCGTTGGAAAGGGTGACGGCTCATGCTGGATAAAGGTGAAACGAACTCGCGAAAGCCCCGCGTCGTCATCATCGGCGGCGGTTTCGCGGGGCTCGCGGCGGCCAAGACGCTGCGCCGCGCCGACGCCGAAGTGGTGGTCGTGGATCGAAACAACTACCACCTCTTCCAACCGCTGCTGTATCAGGTGGCCACGGCGGGCCTATCGCCGGGCAATATCGCGCATCCCATCCGCTCGATCCTGAAAAAATCTCGCAACACGCGCGTGCTGATGGCCCAGGTCCGCGAAATCGACCGCGCGCGCCGTGCCGTGGTGCTCGACGACGGCGAGATCGCATACGACCATTTGATCGTCGCGGCGGGCATGGTGAACCACTACTTCGGCCGCGACGAATGGGCATCCGTCTCCCCTGCGCTCAAGGACATTCGGGACGCGCTCGACATCCGGTTGCGCATTCTTGGCGCGTTCGAGGCCGCGGAGCGCGAAACGGACGCCGCCGCGCGCTCGGCGCTCATGACCTTCGTGGTGGTCGGCGCGGGGCCGACGGGGGTGGAACTCGCGGGGGCGATCCGGGAGATCGCCGGCGAGGTCATGGTGAACGAGTTCCGCCGCATCGACACGCGAGCCGCCCGCGTCGTGCTCGTTGAGGCCGCGGACCGCGTGCTCCCCGCGTTCCCCGAAAAACTTTCCGACCACGCACGGCGCTCGCTCGATCGACTGCGCGTCGAGATGCGCACCGACACGCGCGTGAGCGAAATCTCGGCCGAAGGCGCACGGATCGGCGACGAATGGGTCGCGGCGCGCACCGTGCTCTGGACGGCGGGCGTGAAGGCATCGCCGATCGCCGAATCGCTCGGCGTGACGCTCGACCGCGCCGGGCGCGTGATCGTGGAAGGCGATCTCACGGCGCCCGGCGACGAGCGCGTTTACGTGATCGGCGATCTCGCGCACGTCGAGCAGGACGGCCGCGTGCTGCCCGGCATGGCGCCCCTGGCGATTCAGCAGGGTATGCACGCCGCGCGCAACATTCTCGCCGCACTCGCCGGTCGGCCACGAGAACCCTTTGTTTTTCGCGACAAGGGGCAGATGGCAACGATCGGCCGCGGCGCGGCGGTGGCCGATGTGTTTGGACTGCGTTTCGGGGGTCGCCTCGCGTGGCTCGCGTGGCTGCTCATCCACATCACGCAGCTCATCGGCTTCGAGAACCGCCTGTCGGTGATGTTGCAGTGGGCTTACGCCTACCTCGCATTCCAGCGAAGCGCGCGGCTCATCATTCGGTAGCCGTCAGTCGTCCTCATCCTCTTCGTGGTTCACGCCCTTGGCATTCGAGGTTGGAGCGGCAGCCGTGCCCTTCGTTGCGAATGCCGAACCCGTCCATGCCGCCGCCGCGCCATGCACGTACACCAACTCGCCTCCGGCGTGACCGGTACGCACGGCGAGGCCCGCAACGCCTACCGTCATCGCCAGTGTCAGGGCGATTGCCGCCCGCGCGCCCATTGGTCGACCCGCCAGAGCGAGCGCGCCCAACATGCTCGCCAGCGTGGCGGCCGCGACGACGGTGAACGTCTGCGCGCGATGCTCGTGTTCCTCGATGAATCGTTCGTTCACCACGCGCTCGGCCCGGTCCTCCGCTCCTTCGCCGGTTTGCAGGGCGACCATTGCCGACGCGACGAGGACAACTTGCAGGACGACGGCGATGAGCACGTGCGTGCGCGCCAGCTTGCCCGCGAGCGCGAGGCCGAGAAGAATGACCGCGACAACCGGCGCGACGAAGGCGAGGCCAAGCGGCAGATGGACGATGGCGGGATGCAGGGGTAGATTCGACAACATGCGTTCTCCGTTCGTTGTGGGCGTGTCCGTGTTTCGCAAAGAGTGCGGATGCGCCGATGGATATTGCGATGGTGACGCCGAACCACCGCGGGACACATCCGTCAAATGACTTATGACGATCGACCCATGTCCGACGATGAGTTCGGGCCGCGCAGGGCGGGCACGATGGGCTTGCCGCTGGCGCTTTTCGCGGCGATGGCGCTGCTCATGGGAGCGGACATCGTGGGAGATCTGATCGGCGGCTCCGATGCCTTCCATGTTTCGATGGAACTGGGCGTGATGGCCGTGTCTCTCGTCGGGGTGAAGACGCTGTGGAGGCGATTCATCGACGAGCGTCGCCGGGCTGCGCATGAAAGGGCGGCTCTGGCGGCGGCACGCGACGCTGCGCGGGGCGAGGCCCAGTCATGGCGTCGCGAAGCCGAGACGTGGCGCGCGGAAGCGCAGTCGGTGCTTCGCGGCATGGGCGAGGCGATCGACCGGCAATTCGAGCGATGGGATCTCACGGGTGCCGAGCGCGAGGTGGCGATGCTGATGCTGAAGGGCTTGTCGCATCAGGAGATCGCATCGGTTCGTGGGACCAGTGAACGCACTGCGCGCCAACAGGCGCTCGCGGTCTACCAGAAGTCCGGCGTGTCGGGGCGCGCGGAACTGGCGGCATTTTTTCTGGAGGACATGCTGCTTCCCGCGAACGCCCGATCGGAAGAAACGTAGCGAGGGACGGTCTGCACTACGCAATCCTTTACAACGTGTTCTGCTGCTGGATGGTCACGCTGATCGGCGCGGCGACCGCGCGGCACATTGTGCTGTACCGCGACCGGGACATGGTGGATCGCAACTACGCGTTGTTTTGGATGTTCGCGGCGGGGTTGTGGTTCACGTCGGGGCTGCGCCTCGTGTTTTTCCAGCTAGGGTTTCCGGCCATCGACCGCGCGTTGTTCTACGTCGTGCAGGTCTTCGTGGTTCTCCACATCGTTCCCGCTGCGGCCTTCATGATCCTCAAGCTCACGCCTTCGAAGGCCGCGTTCGCCGCCGTCGTCAGCGGCGTGTCCGTTCTCTCCCTGCTATTTCTCGCGTTCGTGTTCATCGACGGCGTCGGCGAGGCGGAAGTCTCGAAGTGGACGAGCGAATACCGCATCGGGGCGCGGGCGGCGATGTTTTTCTTGCCCGCTTTCGTCGTCGTCTTCGCGGGAAACGCGATCGACTTAGCGCGCCGCGCGGCGCGACGAGTCCTGCGTCAGCCTTCGGACATCGAAACCGATTTCGGCACGCTGGCGCTGCTCATCTACATGGCGGGCGGATACGTGGACGTTCTCGGAAAGACTTGGGATTGGCAGTTGCTGCTGATTCGGGCGATCTATCTCGTCGCGGCCCTCGTCGGGTTCACCGCGTACAGTTGGGACGCCGATCCCGAGCGACTCGGCGATGCCGTCGAACGGAGCGACTGGTGAAGTTCGGATTCACCCTTTTTGCACGGATCATGATCGCCTTCCTCGTCCTGGCGATGCTGCCGGTCACCGTGTCGTCGCTGCTCGTGGTGAGCACGTACGAGGAATTGCTCGCGGAACTCGCGGGCCGGATCGGCGACATGGCTCCGGGCGCTTTCGACGCCAGTTACGCGACCGTGCGCGAGGCGACGATTCTCGTCAGCCTCATCATGCTCATCACGGTCATCGTCACGGTTTTCGGCAGCCTCTACCTGTCGCGCTCCATCAGCCTGCCGATTCGCCGCCTCCTGCACGCCTTCGGTCAGGTCGCGCGCGGCGACATGGAGATCCGCGTGCCCGTGCGCGGAAACGACGAATTCACCGAGCTCGGCCGCGGATTCAATGCGATGGTGCGCCGACTCGCGACGTTTGCCCGCGAATATGAGGAATACAGTGTCTCTCTGGAGCGCCACGCCGCCGAGCGCACCGCGGAGCTGAACCTCGCCTACGAGCGTCTTCGCCGCTCCACCGAACAGATCGAGCAGGCCAACCGGCTCAAGAGCGAATTCGTCGCCAACATGAGCCACGAACTGCGCACGCCGCTCACGGCCATTCAGGGCTATACCGATCTCGCGGTCGACGGCATCTACGGCCCGCTGCCCGACAAGCTGATGTCCGCGCTCGAAAAAATCCAGGCCAACAGCCGCAACCGGCTGCGCCTCATCAACGACGTGCTCGACCTGTCGAAGATCGAGGCGGGCCGGCAGGACGTTTACCCCGATCAGTTCGACGTGCGCGAATTGGTCGAGGGCGTCGCCGACGATCTGCGTCCGCTTTTCGACAAAAAGGGGCTGTCCCTCGTCGTTCGCATGGACGGCCCGGTGCCGTCGATCCACCAGGACGCGGGAAAGCTCCGCCAGATTCTCATCAACCTGCTGTCGAACGCGATGAAATTCACCGAGCGCGGCGGCGTCACGGTCACCGTGCGCGAGGAGCGCGACGATCACGAACTGCGTATCGAGGTCGCCGACACGGGCATCGGAATCGAGGCCACGCAGACGCACCTTGTCTTCGAGCAGTTTCGCCAGCTCGACGGCGGCATCAACCGCGCCCACGGAGGCACGGGGCTCGGCCTCGCGCTGGTGAGGCAACTCGCCGAGCTGATGGGCGGCGAGGTCGGCGTGGTGAGCGAAGCGGGGAAGGGCAGCACGTTCTGGGTGCAACTGCCGGTGCGTTACGATCCCGCGCACGCGCTGAGGCTTCTACGCACGCGCTCACGCCCGACCGTGCTGGTGATCGACGACGATCCGCGGACGCTCTCGGAGATCTCTTCGTTTCTCGACCCCGCGGGGTTCGCCATCGCTCGGTGTGCGGACGCGGAAAGCGGTGTGGATCGCGCCCGCGAAACTCAGCCCGCGGCGGTCCTGGTCGACGAGGTGATGCCCGGAATGGACGGCTGGGCGTTCCTCAAGTCGATGCGCGCGGACCCCATGACAGCCCATATCCCGGTCATTATGATGGGCTTCGGTCACGGCGCGAAGGCGGCGCTCGAATCGGGCGCCGACGATTACTGGACCCGTCCGAGTCCGAGAGCGGATCGGACCGTGCGCCTGCGTGAGATTATCGAACGCGCGCGGGATCGGACCGGCGGGGGGAGCGGCGATGACGGCGGACAAAGCGATTCTGTTGATTGACGACAGCGACGACACGCTCGAGATCCTGTCGGCGAAACTTGCGCACCACGGCTACGCCGTCGAAACCGCCGCCGACGGCGAAACCGGCCTCGCGATGATTCGCGAGCGGCGGCCTTCGATCGTGTTCTGCGACATCATGTTGCCCCGCATGGACGGATGGGCCGTTCTCGCCGCGGTGAAGTCCGACCCCGACATCGTCGATATACCCGTCGTGCTCATGACGGCGTACACGACCATCCAGTTTCAGGGCGAGCGCGCGCAGGCGCTGGATTACGGCGCGGCCGAGTACCTGAGAAAACCCTTTGAACTGGGTGAGATGATCGAGCTGGTGAAGCGGCTCGCGGGCTAGAAAAAAATTTGGGGGTCATCGCCGATTCGCGGCACCATTGCCGTGAACCCGGTGATAACCCCCGATGCACGATGGTAGAGAGCCGTTTCTAAGACCGGGAGAAAGCAACCCCGGTGCCAACTCCGAATCCCCAGCAAAATTGAACCCTTGGCAAATCCCTGGTGGGCCGGACCATTCATTGACGCCTCGAAAAGTCGAGACGGACCGTGAAAAACCACGCCGGCCGAATCGTTCGGCCACATGCCGGGTTCGCGGCTTGTCGTCGATCCGGGGCGTCGCTAGCATGGCCGCCGTTCGATGAATTGATGATTGTCGGGGTGTGCCATGCCCACCGTGTTCTGGGGTTTGGTCGTCGTTGTCGTCGCCGGCGCGGCGCTGCATCTGGTGAGCCTGCGTTATGTGACACGCGGGCGTTTTGACGAGACGCATCACGTGCGTCTCCCGGGCGGCCGCCCACTGACTCTGTACCGCATTCGGCCAACCGGCGAGACGAAGCGCAGACATCCCGTGATCTGCTGCCACGGTCTCGGCGCGTGCCGATTCAACCTCGCGCTGCCCGGCAAGCACAGCATCGCGCACCGGCTCGCCGCCGAGGGCTACGACGTCTGGGTCTGCGATCTTTCGGGATTCGGTCGGAGCGTTCCGGAGAATTGGCGTGCGCCGGGCCGCTTCGATGTCCGGTTCGAAGACTTCGTGCTGCGCGATGCCCCGGCGATGATCGATCGCATCCGGCGCGAAA
>JADLEX010000002.1 GCA_020845895.1 Deltaproteobacteria bacterium
CGCGGAAATGCGCCCGCCGCCGAGATTCCGGCAAATCCCCGTCGAGCGTCGTGCCAAAAAAAATGGCGAAAGCGAAATTACGCCGTGATTTCAAGGAGTTTCAAAAAAGCGGTGTCGAAAATGAGTCGGGAGTCTTGACGTCCCCCACACCCACGCGCTCACGGTTCGGACGTCGTGCAGAGTTCGCTTCACGCAGTCGATTCGCCCGTGAGGAACTCGGCAAGCTGCCTGGCGAGCGCGCGAAACGCTTTTCCGCGGTGGCTCACGGCGTCCTTTTCGCCGCCGTCGAGTTCGGCAAAGGTTTTACCAGACGCCGGTTCCAGCATCACCGGGTCGTAGCCGAATCCTCCATCGCCGTGGGGAGCGGAGAGCACGAGCCCATCGGCTCGCCCATGCGCGATCAGCGTCCGACCATCCGGGGCGACGCACGCTGCCGTGCAGTGGTAATGCGCATCGCGCGCGGTTTCGGGGATGTCGCGCAGGCGTTCGAGCAGCAGCGCGTTGTTCTCGGCGTCGGTCGCATTCGGCCCCGCGAAGATGGCCGAATCGACGCCCGGCGCGCCGCCCAGCGCGTTCACGCACAGCCCGGAGTCGTCGGCGATCGCCGGCAGGCCCGTGGCGTATATCCAGTACCGGGCCTTGATGAGGGCGTTGGCGTCGAAGTCGCCGCCGTCCTCGACCGGCGCGATGTCGAAACCCAGATCGCGCGGCGAAACGAGATCGAACCCGAGCGGCGCGAGGATGCGGCGCAGCTCGGCCAGCTTGCCCGCGTTGTTCGACGCGAGCACGACGCGCCGCCCGGCCTTCACGTTTTGTCGCTCCGGGGCGCGGCCTTTTGCAGACGCGCGATCTTGCGCACGCCGGTGCGGGCGAGGGCGAGCAGTGCGGCGATGTCGTCCTCGGCGAAGGTCGCCTCTTCGCCCGTCATCTGCACCTCGACGAGGCGGCCCGAGCCGGTCATCACGAAGTTCGCGTCCACGTCCGCGCCGCTGTCTTCCTCATAGTCGAGATCGAGCAGCGCGCGGCCCCCGACGAGCCCGCACGACACCGCCGCGACCGAATCGACGAGCGGATTCGCGGAGATCTTGCCATGCTCGCGACACCACGCGATCGCGTCACGCAGCGCCACGTACGCGCCGTTGATCGACGCGCACCGCGTGCCGCCGTCGGCGTGCAGCACGTCGCAGTCGATCACGATCTGGCGCTCGCCGAGTTTTTCGAGATCGGTCACCGCGCGCAGGGCGCGACCCACGAGGCGCTGGATCTCGTGCGTGCGCCCGGAGACCTTCGCGCGCTCGCGCTGCGTGCGGTCACGGTTGGCGCGCGGCAGCATGGCGTACTCCGCCGTCACCCAACCCTTGCCCTTGCCCTGAAGCCAGCGGGGGATCGACTCCTCGACCGTGGCCGTGACGAGCACTTTCGTTTGCCCCATCGTGACGAGGCAAGAGCCCTCGGCGTACGGGTTCACGCCGCGCGCGAACGCGGTGGGACGCAGCGCGTCGGGACGGCGTCCGTCATGTCGTTTCATCGTCAGCCCTCTCAGCAGTTCGAGACGAACACCAGCGCCGCGCAAACCACGAGCAACGCGAAGCCCGCCCACTTGAGCGCGTCGAACAGGTGCGCGCTGCTACGATAGTCGATCGGGTCCGCACCCTCGTGAAACACCTCGATCATGAAGCGCGCGAGATCGTCGCTGATGACGTCGAGCAGCGCCTCGCCGAACGCGGCGCTCGCCCGCGCGGGATCGCCGAGATACCCGTCGAGCCGACCGGCGATGATCCACGATAGATCGACCTCGCCCGCCCGCGCTCCCGCCGCGATCGACTCCTTCATCGCTTCGCCGATGGGCAGCCGACGCGCGAGCGCGACGAGCCCGCGCCGGATCGCCGCGAGCCAAGGGCGATGCGGCGCGTAGCGGCGCGGCACGGCGGCAAGGTCCGGCGTCACCAGATGCGGGGCGATGGCGAGCATCAACGACGTCTCCATGAACCCGGCGTGCAAATCCTGTTCGAACAGGTCGCGCGCGTCGTCCGGAATCGCGACGCCCCGCGCGCGGATGCGTTCGATATACGCGCCCTGATAGGCGTGGCCCGCGATGCGCGCGCAGGGGGCGATGGCCCGCGCGCCCCGGGCGTTGAGCGTGCGGCACACGCGGTCGAGCGCGCCGACAAACGGCACGCCGCCATGGCCGCTGATGAACACGAAGCGGCGATAACCCCGGCGCATGAACCAGCGGCAGAGCGTCGTGAGCATCGCGCGTACCTGTCGCGACGTGATCTTCACCGACCCTGTTCCTCGAATCGCCGCGCTGGCGAGTGGAATGACGGGGTAGAGGAGGATGCGTGCATCGGGTTCGACGAGCGCGAATCGGCACGCGGTGCGTTTCGCGAGTTCGCGCGAAATGTAGACGTCGGTGCCGACGGGCAGGTGCGTGCCGTGGTTTTCGATCGGGGAGAGCGCGATCACCACCACGTCGCGCGATGCGTCGCGCCCGCGCAGGTCGGCGAGGTTCAGGTCTTCGAGCGCGAAGACGTTCGGCGGGCAGCCGGTGAGGTCGATGTTCATGCGGACTCGCGCTCGCGTCGCCGCGCCGGGCTCACTCGCCCTCGGGCACGGATTCGACCGGGCCGATCTCGAGCCCCGGCGTCGCGGCCGCGGGCGGCACGGTGGTCGTGGGCGCGACGGTTGTCGTCGGGGCGACGGTCGTCGGAGGCGGCTCGGTCGTTGTCGGCGGTTTCGGCGTCGGCGTCGGC
>JADLEX010000003.1 GCA_020845895.1 Deltaproteobacteria bacterium
TCCGAATTGATTTCATTCGACGAAGCGCCTTTTTTCGGATCGTGTCGAGCGCGTCACCGGCGAATCTGTTCAAAGGATGGCACAATCATACAGGAGCCGTCAACAGAAATCTTTGTGAATTTAGAGTGCGCGGACGACGCGCGTATCGAAGCGACCCAACACCAAAACCCGCGTCAATCCGTCCCGGCGTGGAGCAAAGAACTTTTTGACGAACGCCAGACGCCATACATCACGGCGCTCTTTCAGAGCGCGAATGGCTCGGGGTTTCGGCGGACCGGTCGGCCCATTTCCGTCTCTTGGGTGCCGACCCTCCGTTGCTTGACAGTGCCCGGGGGCGTTTCTAGCATCGCGGCACGCCCGCCCGAATCGTCGTGGAAAACGCACGTCTCCCGATGCGTCGCCGCGTCGGAGAGGCCGTTTTTCGGGCGCGTGAGCGCAAAATTCCGAGTACCGCGAGCGGCGATGACCGATTCCACCGACCGAAAACCCGTTCCGCCCGGCCCGCCGGACGTCCGCCACTTCGGCCCGGTCGGTCCCGGCACGGTCCTCGACGGCAAGTACGAGATCATCCGAAAGGTCGGCGAGGGCGGCATGGGCGCGGTGTATGAGGCGCGCGAACTCGACCCCGCCATGGACCGCACGGTCGCCGTCAAGGTGCTGCCCTACGACCTGATGCGCCGCGACCCCACCCTCGAGCGTCGGTTTCGCTCCGAGGTCCGCATCGCCACGCGCATGGACCACCCCAACATCATCCCCATCTACAATGTCGGGCAGCACGGCCCGCTCCCGTATTTCGTGATGAAATACGTCAAGGGAAAAACGCTGCGCGAGATGCTGCCCGGCACCCTCGGCCTCGAAGTGGACCAGCTCGTATCGATCGCGCAGCAGGTCGGCCGGGCCCTGCGCCACATCCACGAAAACGGCGCAATTCACCGCGACATCAAGGCCAACAACATCATGGTCGACGCGGCGGGCCACGCGACGCTCATGGACTTCGGCATCTCGAAGAGCGACGACTCGACCTTCGTGACGGCGAGCGGCGAGATTATGGGAACCGGGCCTTACCTCGCGCCGGAACAATGGGACGGCAAGACCGACCACCGCGCCGACATTTTCGCCTTTGGCGTCGTGCTCTACGAAATCTCGACCGGAAAACTGCCGTTTCAGGGGCGATCGATTCCGGAGCTGATGAACGCGATCCTGAATAAAAGCCCGTCTCCGATCACGAAATTCCGGCCGGATTTGCCCGAGGCGTTTGCGAAGACGGTCATGCGGTGCCTGGAAAAGGACCCCGAAAGGCGCTTGCAGACGATGCTCGACGTGCTGATGTCGCTCGAAGGCAAGGCCGTAGAGACGCCCGAACCCGAGATGCCAACCGAGCTGATCGCCACGCGTCCGCCCGCCGGGGTCGAGCCCGTGGGCGATGTCACGCGCGCACTGAAGGACTGGGAGCTTCGCCGAGACGCGGCGCCCGATCACCCTGAAACGCGCGAGGCGTTCGAGAAGTACACCGGGCTCGCCGAGATGGAAGAACAGGCGATCGTCGCCGCGCGCGAGGCGCTGGACGCACGTGATCGCAAACGCGCCGAGAAAATTCTCGACGAGTTTCTGAAGGCGAACGCGTCGCGCCGCGTCGCGAAATTTCGCGAGGACCTCGACCTGTTCGAACTGGCGACCGATCGCCTGATCGAGCAGGCGAAACGACTCGAAGGCGAAGGGCAGGGGCCGCGCGCCATCGAACTCTACCGGCGCGTGCTCGAAAAGCACCCCGACCACCCCCGCGCGAAGGAGGCCATCGATCGCATCAACTCGGCGAAGCGTCGCGGGCGTGCGGTGCGCGCCGAGGGCGAACGCGGCGTCGTCGCGAACGTCCTCACATGGGGACTGCGAGCCGCGGTGGTGCTCGTCGTGCTGGCGATTTTTTTGCCCAAGTTTTCGCCGCGCGCCGGCAGTGCCATGTTCGAGACGCTCGGCGACGTGACGGGCGCGATCGGTCTAAAGGCGTCGCCGAAATTCGCGAGCGCATTCGACCTCTACGGTCGCGCTCTCAAGTACAAAAAGGAGGGCGAGAAAGACGCCCTGCGCGAGAAACAGCAGGCGATCGTGCGTCACTTCGTCGATCTCGGCGATCAAGCGATGACGCAGAACTTCACGCAACTCGCCGCGGACAATTACGCCGTCGCCGCACGGCTCGATCCGGACAACAAATCCGCGCAAAACAAGCTCAAACACGCGCAGGACGCCGCGATGAAGCCCTGATCCGTATGACAAACACCGGCTGTTTCTTCTTCAAATAACCGTGTATCACGTGGCCATGCCCATCCATCGGTTCGCCATCGCCGTGCTGGCCGCACTTGCGCTTTGCGCGCCGTGCGTCGTCCAAGCGCAGCCCGCGCCGATCCGAGCCATCGTGTACTTTGACAACGAATCGGGTGAAGGATTCGGGCTGAACTTCGCGAATCGGCTTTACAATCTGGTCGGTCACTTCACCACGGACATCGCCATGCGCGAGGTCGGCGCGTACGAGCCCGGCGACATGGCGGCCTTCGATTTCGCGCTTTACATGGGCTATGAGGACCGCCCCTTGCCCGAGGCGTTTCTCGCCGACGTCGATGCCGGGGTCGCGCGCGTGATGTGGGTATCGGGCAATTTCTTTCAGTGGACCGAATACGCCGGCGAGCACAACACGCAGGGCGTGTGGGGCGGGCAACTCGAGGACGACGCGCTCTTCGACCGCGTGGCGTACAAGGGGAGGAAGCTGCGACGCGCGGGCGATCTCGCGCGGTTTCAGCTTTCCGTCGATCCCGGCGCGCAGGTGCTCGCCGAGCTCGCGGCGGTCGATTCGAGCGCGAAGACGCCCTACGCCGCGTGCGGACCGACCCTGTGTTATCTGGCCGATAATCCATTTCCCGACGACTGGCGCGACGCGCGGTCCATCGTCTTCGCCGACCTGTTGCACGAGTTTTTCTACACGGGCGCGACGGAACATCGACGCGCACTCGTTCGCCTCGAAGACCTCGCGCCGGGCGTGTCGGACCTCGTCGCGCTCGACGATTGGACGGGCGAACTCGAAAGCCGGGGCGTGCCGTTCTCGATGGGCGTGGTGCCCGTCTTCGTGGACCCGAACGGCAAGTACTATCCCGCGGGCACGCGTTACACCTACGCCGAGGATGACGCGTTCTTCGACGCCGTCGAGCGGGCCCGCGCGCGCGGCGGATCGATCATCATGCACGGATATACGCATCAGCACGACGGCGGCGTGTCGCGCGAGGACTGGGAGTTCGTCGTGGACGGTTCCAACGTGCCGCTGCCCCAGGACGGCGATAGCTGGGCGAGAGGGCGCGTGGAATCGGGTCTCGCGCAGTTCGCGGCGCGCGGGCGGCGGCCTCGCGTGTGGGAAACGCCGCACTACGCCGCCTCGGCCGGCGACTACGCGGTCTTCGGCGAATACTTCGACGCGATCTACGAATCGCAGCTCGTCTTTTCGGCGCTCCCCGGCGGCGAACCGGCTTTCGGCGAATACCTCTCGCCGTCGACGCAGTTCATTCCGTTCGAGTTGCACGCCGGTTCCAACGGAGCGCCGGTCGTCCCCGAAAACCTCGGCTACTTCGACTTCACATCGCCCGGCGCGTCGGTGGACGACATGCTGCTGCGCACGGGCGAACTGACCGTGCTGCGCGACGCGGTGGCGTCGTTCTACTTCCACCACGACCTCGTGCCGCCGGACGACGTGCGCGAGATCCTCGACCGGCTCTCGGAACTCGGTTACGAGTTCGCGCCGCTCAGCGATTTCGTGCCCGGCGCGGACGACATCGAGATCGACCCGGTGCCGCTCCCCGACGAGGACGATGACGATGCGGCGGACGACGAGGACGATGACGCCGCCGCGTGTGGGTGCTGAGGAGGTGGAGCCCTCACCCCTGCCCCTCTCCCGCCTGGCGGGAGAGGGGAGGCGAGCAATGCGAGCCGGGGTGAGGGTTTTCCTCCCCATTCACTTCCGATCGGCGTATGATGTTCGGCGGGAGAAGCCCCGCGATGCGATTCGTCGTTTTCTTCGCCACGATCCTGTTTGCACCCTTTGCCGCGTTCGCCGGCGACGATCCCGCGACCCTCTCCGACATCGACCTCGAACGCTATTCCGTTCCCGCGACTTCGCAGACGGCGCTCGACGTCTTCGCGCCCGGCTATGTTCAGTGGGGCGGTTTCGAGCGGCGCTTCGGCACGCCGACGCATGACTTTCGGTGGATCGGCGCGGGCACGACGGGCTTCGCGCCGGCGACGGGCGGCGCGGTGGGCAGCGATCTCCTCTACACCGGCCTCGTGTACCGCTACCACGGGCTCGCCGGCGGCGTGATCCGCCCCGTGATGAAGATGAACGCCGGTGCGGGCCGCGCGGCGATCCCCACCGCGGACGGATTCGCGCGAGAGTCGGTCGAGTTCCTCGCGCCCGAGGCTGGCGTCGAAATCGTCATCAAGGGCTACGGGCTGGGAATGACCGTCGCGTATCCGATTCCGCTCGAACCCTGGGAGCGCGACGACCAGAAAACCGGTTACCCGTTCCCGCCCGGCCGCAATCAGGGGCCGATTGGCTGGGACGATCTGTGGAAGAATATCTACCTGATCGTCGAGTGACGGCTACTCCGCGTCCTTCGTGAAGGTCATCACGCGCCCGCCCGCCACGCGCAGGTAGTCCTCCATCGGCAGGATCATCGAATCGGTTAGCGACCCCGCGTTGAACGCGATGCGGTCGTTTCGCGGGATCGACGGGTCGATGTACAGGTCGAAGGGCAGAATCGGCCGCCCGAACGGCGGCACCGCTCCCGGCACCAGCCCCGTCATCTCGGCCAGTTCCTCCGGCGTGGCGAATCGCGTGCGCCGCGCGCCCAGCTCGCGACGCACCGCGCCGCTGTCGAGACGGCGCTCGGCGGAAAACACGAAGAGCGCGAAAACGTCATCGACCTTCAGCACGATCGCCTTGCCGCCGACGCGCAGCTCTTCGCCGCGTACGCGCGCCGATTCCTCCGAAGTTCGCGTCGGTTCGTGATGCACTTCTCGCACGGGCACGTTCAGCCCGGCGAGCCACGTTCGCAGATGTTCCAGCACCGAAGACATGCCCTCACACCCTTCCCACCCGCAGCACCACGGGCCACGTCACCGTTCGCGGCGATTCGGGATCGCCCCACAGTGGCGCGATCCGCGCGGTCAGTTCATCCACGGGATCAAACCCCCGCGCGTCCGCAAAGCGCTGCGTCGCCGACCAGGAACGCAGATAGCCCATCAGCATGGGGAGCGTCCAGTCGAGACGCAGGGCGCGCGGCGGCATCGGGATCTCATCGAAAGGAAACGGGATCGTCCTGTACTCGGCCTCGACGTGCGCGCGCTCGGGCGGCCAATAAGGTCCAACGACGTTCGCGTAAAAATCGTGCGTGAGCGGGTCGATGGCGTCGTTCACCGCGTGCAGCCGGTACGACCACGCGGCGATCACGCCGCCCGGGCGCAGCACGGCGCGCGCCCGCGCGTAGAAACGATCGAAATCGAACCAGTGAAGCGCCTGCGCCACCGCGACGAGATCGGCGCACGCATCCGGCAGATCCAGGTCCTCCGCCGTCGTCACGCGGTACTCCACGCGCGGATGCGGCGTCGCCCCGGCGAGCTGCCCGGTGCTCGCGTCGCACGCGACGACGCGCGCGAAATGATCGGCGAGTCCCAGCGCGGCCTGCCCGCTGCCGGTCGCGACATCGACGGCGAGCCCGCGCGAGGGCGCGAGCGCCGCGAGGTCCGCAAAAAGCTCCGCGGGATACCCGGGGCGGTGCTTCGCATAGAGAGCCGCCTGTTTACTGAAATGATCCTTGAATGATTCCGCCAACGTCTTCCCCTTGGATTTTTCGCGCGGGCGCATGGTAGAGTGATTGCGCTCGCGGAACGATGACCGATATCGGATTCGGGGCGCAAGACGACACGACCAACCCATCTCGGGAGCCAACTTGAAACACGCGGTCGCCCTCGTTCTTCTGCTCGCGTTCGCGGCGGCGGGCCCCGGGGCGGCGCTCGCCAACGACGCGTCGATCGGCGGTTCGGGCGCGAATGTCTATCCGATCGACAACGCCGACGTGCAACTCGTGCGCGAGACGATCCGGTTCGTCGAAACCGATTCCGGCGTGATGCTCGTGACAACGGCACTCACCTTTCGCAACAAGACGGATCGCGAAATCCGCGCGCGGATCGGTTTTCCCGTCGCGACGACCGCGATGTACGAGGAACAGGACACGCAGAGTTTCGGCGGCGAAACGCTGATCGACGAATTCACCACGCGCGTGGGCGGGAAAGCGGCGAAGACCGATTTGGTAAAGACACGGATCGAGGGCATCGAGGCCGACGCGGTCTACGCCTTCGACGCGGCGTTCGCGCCCGGCGGCGAAACCGTCATCGAGCATCGCTACCGTCTCAAGGTTTCGGTCGGCGTGCCCGATCGCCACTGGATTCCCTACGTCTTTCGCACGGGCGCGAAATGGGCCGGGCGGATCGAGTCGTCGGAGTTCATCTACGAGTTCGGCCCGCGCGTCCCCACGCACCTCGAATTCGTTTACGGCGACACGGTGCTGGTTGGCGGCGGCATCCGGCCGACCGGCAAGCGCGAGAAGCGCGCGGGCTTCGATGTCGAGGCACACTTCACCGGCGGGCCGCGCCACGTGCTGCGTGTCGTGATGCGCGACCTCGAGCCGAAAAAAGATCTGGAACTTCGATACCGGGCCGGGTTGTCCTACGAAGCGCCGGAGTTTCCCGCGAAGGGCGGCGACGAGCGGGCGAGTGATTGCGGCGAGGCTCTGAATCAGTTTCGGGAGACGTGGGTCGTCACGCCGGAACTCACGGCGTGCTTCGAGCCCAACCTGCTGCGCAATTACGTCTACGCGTCGCGCGGCTTCGCGTTCACCAAGGCGGACTGGGATCGAATGTTCTACGCAAAGGGCTACTTTCTGCCGTCGACCGCGCCCTTCTCCGAGTCTTGGATGACGGCGGCGCAGAAGGCCGCGATCGAGAAGCTGAAGGGTGCGGGGGAGTGAGGCGCATGCGCGTCGAGAGCATGACCGCGAATCCGCGAGAGGTATTCGCTGGCAGATCGCCTCTCGCAGATCGAGCGCGCATGGTCTGCGCCGCGGCGGTTATCATCGTGTGGTCTGTCTTCGGACCACCGGCAATCTGCGTGGCTTCGTCGTCCTATGAAGCGACATCCGCAGCCACTCTCATCGCGAAGAAAAGCGACATCGTGGGCAAGCTGGTTCTTCTCGAACACACGGTTCATTTTCGGCAATTGGAGAGATATTTTTATGATGTAACTGATAAATACATTTATTACAACAGCTCAAATAAAGCGATTCAGGCGCCAATAGAACTACCGTTGGCGAGCTGCGGCTATTGGGATTTTCCCTATGACGGAGATCCTCTGGACATTCGAAAGATGATCGCGAATCATGAAGTGATCGTCAATGGAATGCCTGTTCGCCCAGTTTACCAAGCGTCAAAATCGTTCAACACATTTCAATATAATAGATATGTTTTTAGTACAAAAATTGCGCCACGCGCAAAAACTTTCGTCGAAAGAAAATATCGACTTCGCGTATCCGTCATGCGTCCGGACGAATATTTTTTAGAATTTTGGGCAGGTGTTCCGCTGGGAGAAATCTCTAAGAAATTCAAGTTAATTTTTGAATTTACAGATTCTATTCCA
>JADLEX010000004.1 GCA_020845895.1 Deltaproteobacteria bacterium
TCCGCCCTCAATGCGGGCGCGGAGCTTGACCGGAAAGAGGGCGTGGCGTAACCATGTTTAACCGAACCGCCGATCCACTTTCCACGGAGAATGGGACAGGCTCAGTGAAGAGTGAAGCGCCTTGTTTTGCGACATGAGCATCCAGAAACCTCTTGACAGAGTTAACCGAGAGGGATATTAGCGGAACATGGTTCAATTGCGACTAAATAGCACTTCGCAGGTGGTGGGTTTTCGCATGGGCGGAGCTGGTCGCCAAAAACAGCGTGATATCGCAATTCGCCGCCATGCCTCTCAAGCGGTTTCAAGACGAAACCAGGAAGCACGGCGACTCCATCGCCAAGACGAAAAGGCAGATCGTCGCGGGAATAGAGAAGCTCGATCCCAATCCCGCCAAACCGCAATTCATGCCTTTCCGCCGAAACCTTGGCGAAGGTGGGCTCAAAGGCTAGGAACTCGGCGGTCCGGCTTCGCTCACAACGAGCGCCAAGATCAAGCAGAACGGGATCGGCAAGCCCCAGCCGAAGAAGATGCTGATCTCCGATCTACAGAAGTCACTCTCCATCGACAAGAAGGCGGTGCAGGCAGTCGAGGAAGCGCTGTGGAAAAGCGAGACGAGAATGGCTTGACTCTTGTTAGGGGAGGGATACATTACCCCAAACATCTTACACCGAGACGAATGATGGCGATGCCCCGAGACCGATTTGCGAAGCACGTCCTTAGTGGATGCGTGTTCATCCTTCTTGTTGCGTGCAGTGAGCCGGAAAATATGCAAGACACCGTCATTTTCTTAGAGAGCGTGGACGACTCGCAAACCATCTCCAACGAAGCGAAGCCACACAACGCGTTCCAGTCGCCTGTAGGCATTGACGACGTTAGTGCGTCTATATTTTCCGATTGGTTTCTTTACGGCGAACAGGCATATGCCCAGCTTGGGCATTCCGTGAGTTTATCCGGGGATTTCAACGGCGACGGATATTCCGACTTGCTTGTCGGTGCCTATGAATACGACGCGGGCCTTGAAAACGAGGGTGTAGCAATCGCCTTCTATGGTTCCGAATTCGGGCCATCGCTCGTTTCAGATTGGTCGGCGGAGGGGAATCAGGCTGGCGCGCGTCTCGGTGTTGTTGTTGATGGGGGCTGCGACTACAACGGGGACGGTTACGATGACGCGCTCGTCGGCGCTTACCGCTACGACAACGGACAATCCGATGAAGGACGTGCGCTGATCTACTTCGGCTCCGCTGACGGCCTTGAATTCTCGGCTGGGTGGACATTTGAGTCAAATCTCAGTCCTGCACGAGCCGGTTCCACGGTCGCTTGTGCCCGTGACGTTAACGGTGACGGGTACGACGACGCACTCGTCGGAGCGGAACAGTTCACCAACGGCAGTGCGAATGAAGGCCGCGCGTTCCTTTTTCTCGGTGGCCCTTCCGGCCCCTCAACTACGGCGGACTGGACATTTGAGCCGAATCAGAACCAAGTCAATTTGGGTTCACGATTCAGTCTGAGCACCGCCGGTGATGTAAATGGCGACGGCTATGACGACATCATTCTTGGCGGAAAAAATTACGACAATGGGCAATCGGACGAAGGCCGAGCTTGGCTTTTCTATGGTTCGGCTAGTGGCCCGGCCGTCACGCCGGATTGGACATTCGAGAACAACCAAGCGAACAGCCACTTGGGGGAGACCGTTGCGGGTGGCGGAGATCTCAACGGGGACGGGTACGCCGACTTCGTAATTGTTGCGCCAGATTATGATCGTGGAACCGTTTATCTTTTCTACGGGTCCGACGTTGGTCCGACCTCCGCTCCGTCCTTGACAATAAGCGGAGAAGACATGGGAACCGTTGGCGACGGTCGCTTCGGAGCCGGTATTTCGGTCGCCGGAGACCTGAACGGTGACGAATACAATGACCTTGTCGTGGGAGCACCGCGATATACAGACGACTTTCTCTCCCAGGAGAAAGGCCGGGTGCGCTACGCTTATGGGAGTTCGTCGGGCCTTTTAGTCTCGTTTTTTGCCTTGGGTGCTTGTGATCAAGGATATTGTGGCTGGGGACAGTCCGTCGATATCGGCGGGGATGTCGATGGCGACGGGCTTTCCGATATTCTAATTGGTGGAGACGGCTGGAATGACTCCTACGCTGATGAAGGACGCGTAGATTTTTTCTTTGGCTCGACCACTACGCCCACTACGACCACGACGACGACCACGACGGCGACCACGACGACGACCACGACATCAACAACAACTACTTCCACCACCACGTCGAGTAGCACGACAACGTCGTCCTCAAGTACGACGACATCGACAAGCAGCACAACAACGACTTCTTCTAGTACAACAACATCGTCGAGCACCACTACGACGGCTCCGACGACCACAACGACACTCCCGGGAACCACCACAACAACAGTACTTGGAACAACAACGACCACGTCGCCCGGATCGACGACCACGACGACGCTGGGAACGACGACGACGATTCCGACGTCAACCACAACAACGAGCACAACCCAGGCAACCACCACCACGACGGAACCAACAACCACCACTACCGAGCCAACTACAACAACGTCTGTACCGGCGACAACCAGCACCACGACAACCACGATGGGCGGTGACGACAACAACGTGGACGATGATGCAACAGACGACGAATCGGACGACGACGTGGACGGTGGCGAAGGGGGCGGCGGTGACGACGGAGGTGGTGGCTGTGCGTGCTAAAGAGCAATTAAGGAGTGTTGAGATGATCAGACGATACATCGATGTTGCGATCTTACTGACCTCGTACGTATTGCTGGCGTGCGCTTTCGGATGCGCTAAGTCAACTCCAAAGGCGTCACTGCCCCTGATCAGCGGTTCGATACCAATTTCCCTTGACGAAAAACTTAACGGCTCTAAGGAGCTTCTTATCAACGACAGTGGCAATCTCCATGTAAATCTGGACTCAAAATATGCCTTTTATGCTGGTATTGACTGGAAATATTATAAGTATCCCAAACACGGACTCCTTCCAACCACTGCAACGGCAATGACTTTGCACAACAATGCGGCGGCTGTTCTTGCGACTCAGTGGCTTGACTCAAAATCTCAAGCTACGCAAGGAGACTTGGTGGTTGGGACACTACAGGGACAAGATATTGTTTTCCGTTCAGTAAAAAAGAGTCCCGACCTAAAGGTAATTGGAAAGTACATTGATTTCGACAGAAATGGGGACGAACGTCTGATATATTTCTTAGGAGGACAGTCCGAATCTGATTCAATGTCACATATCCCATTTTACTACAAACGAATAACCAAAACCGACAAAGACGAGAAAACCATTGGGATCCCGCGCAATCTTCTTGTCTACGACCCCGTGTTTGCTTTGGATAGTCAAGGCTTTGAATATGTCTTTTATTTGAATTTTGCCAATAACAGCGTTCGCGGCGACTATGACCTTTACGTTCTCTCCGTCGGGGATCAACGAAAATTGGGCCGCTCCTGTCGTCACGGTTATTCGCTAACGACATCAGCCGACGGCATTTGGGCCGCTTACACAGACGTTTTGGAAAGAAAAACTCGTGTTCTCCACTATCAGAAAGGAATGCTGTCGGAAATGTTCGTGGTTGATTCAGGCGCGGGAGTGACCGGAGTCGATGTCGCGATGGATCCTGACGGATCTCTTTGGATCGCGTACCTGCCGATCAGTTCGGATGGACGGGCGACGAATCTGAACGTCGCCAACCTACGTGGGGAAACACTCAAGAAGTACCGCTTAATCGAGAACTCGGTCGTGGGTGAGCTTGAACTTCCGAGAATTTCCATCAGTAAAAACGGCAAGACCGCAATCAGCGCGTGGTCGAAGGGCGCTGGATCGACACTGATTTACATCTACAACGCACCCAATGACGCAATCCGAGGATTGACGGCACTCGAGTCCGTGGAAGTCAAGCCAGAGAAAACGGGGATACCAGCACCAGGGAGTAAAGAGTAGATTTCAACGCCGACCGGATTCGACGCCGGATACCTGCCGGGTTTCGAGGAGCGCGAGGACGAGGTCAACTGACTCGTCAACGGGTGGGTCGAGCAGGACATCAAGCCGTGCCTCACCCCCGGCTTAATGGAATATTGGCGCGAGAGCCGGTCACCCTATTGCGGTGCGTTCGGCGAAACCGTCATCGACGACGAGATCGCGGCGCTGTTGGCCGACAACCCGGCGGCGGGCGATCCTTCGACTTCGCCCTGATTTGCCGGGCATGGCCTCTGAACAATACGGATGAAAAATTCGAACCCGGAAACGCGGCGTTTCCGGGTTCGAGATTCTGGAGGACGGGTCGTTGGTTGTCGGGCCCGTTCGAGCCGTGAGACGGCCCCTAAAACCGGCGCACTACTCGAACAAGCCGTCGTACAGGACGGAGGACAGATACCGCTCGCCCGAGTCGGGCAGAACGGTCACAATCGTCTTGCCTTCGAATTCCGGCAGCTTCGCGAGGCGGATGGCCACCGCCGCCGCCGCGCCGCACGAGATGCCCGCGAGGATGCCTTCCTCGGCGGAGAGCCGCCGCGCGTACTGGATGGCTTCTTCGTTCGTCACGGTCTCGACGCGGTCCACGACGGACAGGTCGAGCACGTCGGGCACGAACCCCGCGCCGATGCCCTGGATCTTGTGCGGACCGGGCTTGAGGTCTTCGCCCGCGCGCTTCTGCGTGATGACCGGCGAATCGGCCGGCTCGATGGCGACGGAGACGATCTTCTTGCCCTTGGTGTTCTTGATGAAGCGCGACACGCCCGTGATGGTGCCGCCGGTACCGACGCCCGACACGAGCACGTCGATCTCGCCGTTCGTGTCGTCCCAGATTTCGGGACCGGTCGTCGATTCATGGATCGCCGGGTTCGCCGGATTCACGAACTGACCCGCGACCCAGAACTTGCCCGGGTTTTCCTGCACCAGTTCGTTCATGCGCTCGATAGCGCCCTTCATGCCCTTCGCGCCCGGCGTGAGCTCGAGCTTCGCGCCGAAGACCTTGAGGATCTTGCGCCGTTCCAGCGACATCGTCTCGGGCATGGTCAGCGTCACGCCGTAGCCGCGCGACGCGCCCACGTAGGCCAGCGCGATGCCGGTGTTGCCGCTTGTCGCTTCGAGAATCTCCATGCCGGGCTTGAGCGCGCCGCTTTTCTCCGCGTCCCAGATCATCGCCGCGCCGATGCGGCACTTGACCGAATACGCCGGATTGCGCCCTTCGATCTTCGCGAGCACGCGGGCCTTCGCGCCGTCGGTGACGCGGTTGAGTTGGACGAGGGGCGTGCGCCCGATGGAAAAACTGTTGTCCTTATAGACGGCGGCCATGGAAAACCTCCCGATGAGCCCGGATATGAGTTGTTTCGATTTCGCGCTTGCCGTGCCCCCAAGCCCCGGCGAAGTCAAATCTCGATCATGTCGATCAAGATTATTGGAATCTATGCCCGCAGGATCGGCGCGTCAAGGGAAATTTCGGTGCTCGCGGAAAAATTCCAACCGGGTCGAAGCGAATCGACTCGGAGTTTCCCCGATTCGGCGGCAGGTCCCTGGGAGGGAAAAATCGCGCAAACGCTTGTATCCACGCGGAGTTTCCCCTAATGTCATTGCCCAATCGAGAGAGGACGACACGCGTTTGCGGACCCGTTTCGACATTCGTTTTGTGACGGCAATCGCGGTCGCCTCGTACCTGTGCGTTTCGTGCGCGAAAAAACCGCCCGAGCCGCTCGTTTCGCCGGGCGAACTCGGCCCGCCGGTCGCGACCGACGCGGAACTTGCGCAGAACGCCGACGCCCTCGTTCAGCAGGCAAAGCGCCACCGCCATACCTACAAGATCGGTCCGGACGATGTTTTGCGGCTCGTCGTGTGGCAACGCGAGGATCTGTCGAAAGAAGGCGTGGTCCGCGACGACGGCACGTTCTACGTCGCGCTCGCGGGCAATGTTCCGGTCGCGGACCTGTCCGTCGCCGAGGCGCAGGACGCCGTGCGTCAGGCGCTGGCGAAGTATTTGCGCGACCCGCAGATCGATCTCGAGGTCAAGGAGTATCGCAGTCAGAAGTTCTTCGCGTCGGGGCAGTTCCGCAATCCCGGCGCGTACCCCGTCAAGGGTACGACGACGCTGCTAGAGGCGATCCACGACGCGGGCGGCGTGACGGAGACCGGCAACCTCGGCGGCGCGTATCTGGTGCGCGGCGGGCAGGTGGTGCCGATCGACTTCGTCGGCATGTTCACGCGCGGGCAGACCGGCCAGAACATTCCGCTCGCCGACGGCGACATGGTGTACGTGCCGAGCATTCAGGCGACGCGCGTGTTCGTACTCGGTGAGGTGATTCGGCCGTCCGGCGTGCCGATCCGCTCGGGACGTATCACGCTGGCGCAGGCGATCGTCGACGCGGGCGGCTTCAACGAGGTCACGGCGTACAAACGCGGCATCAAGATCATTCGGGGCGGTATCGGCTCGGCGAAGGTGATCGAGGTGAACTACGACGACGTGCTCAAGGGAAAGCGCGTCGATCTGATGATTCTGGAACCCGGCGACATCGTGTACGTGCCGGCCTCGGGCCTCGCCAAATGGGACCGGGTTCTCGGACAGATTTTGCCCAACCTCTCGCGCATCGTGGTGGACGCCGCCGCGATCGACGCGATGAATCGCTGACGGACGCAACGTGGCGGAGCAGCCGCACACGGGCGACGTTCACCTCACCGACTACCTGCGCGTGCTGGTACGGCGGCGCTATGTCGGCCTGCTCGCGTTCCTGACCGTCTTCGTTTCGGTCTCGATCCACACCTTCCTTGCCGTGCCGATCTACGAGGCGTCGGCGACGGTGCAGATCAAGGACGCGTCGAACAAGAACATCCTGTCGGAGCTGGTGCAGCTCGATCGGACCAACCCGATCGCCGAGGAAATCGAGATCATCAAGAGCCGCACCGTGGCCGAGGAGGTGGTGCGAAAGCTCCGGCTCGACACGGTGCTCATCAGCTTCCCCGCCGGCGTCGGCCTGGAGTTTTCAGCGCTCGACGTCGGTCGCCGCATGAAGGGCCGCGTCTTCACGCTCACGCTCGACAACGAGGACGGGGACTTCACCGTCGCCGGCAAGGACGGCGAGCTCGGTCGCGGGCGGATCAACGAGCCGTTCGTCGCGAACGGCGATCGCGCCGACGAGTACGTGAAGTTTCTGCTGGGCGGCGGGCCCGCGGTGCCCGGCGTATGGTTCCGGTTTCAGCAGCCGATGTTCCGACAGGCCGTGGCGAATATCCAGGGAAATATCGACGTGCGCCCGGTCGGCGACAAGACGAACATCCTGCGCGTCGTCTACCGGGACGCGAATCCGGACACCGCCCGCGACGTGGTCAACGCGGTCGTGGATACCTACCGCAAGCGCAACATCGACGAAAACGCCGCCGAAGCCCGGGAGACGCTGAAGTTCATCGAAGCGCAGCGCGAGGCGCTGCAGGCCGGTCTCGAGGAAAGCGAGATGCGCCTGCGCGACTTCAAGACCGAAAACAACGTCATGTCGCTGCCCGACGAAACGACGTCGATGATCCACAGCTACGCCGAGTTCGCGGGCGAGCGCAGTCGGCTGGAGATCGAGGAACGGCATTACGCGTCGATTCTGGGCGCGCTCGACAAGTCGGGACCGACGGGGTTCTCGCTGCCCTCGGTGAACCGGGAGAACACGGTGCTCTCGAACCTCGCGCTCACGCTCTCCGACCTGCAGGGCAAGCGCCAGGAACTCGTCGCGGACTTCACGGAGGATCACCCTGATGTGAAGAAGATCGACGAACAGATCGCCGATCTGCGCGGCAAGATCCGCGAGGTGGTGGAGACGACGCTCGTCACGATCAAGGCGCGCATGGCCGAAATCGACGACATTCTTCAGCGTTTTTCCGACGAGATGAAGACGCTGCCCGACAAGGAGCGCTCGCTCGCCGAGCTGGTCCGCGCCAAGGAAGTGAACAGCGAGATCTACACGTTCCTGCTGCAAAAGCGCGAGGAAGCGCGCATCACCGAGGCGGCGACGATCGGCAATATCCGCATCATCGACGAGGCGCAGCAGCCGTTGCGACCGATCTCGCCCAATGTGCGGCTCAACCTCATGCTCGGGTTTGTCGCGGGGTTGCTGCTCGCGATCGGCGTCGCGTTTTTCCTCGAGTTCATCGACGACTCGCTCAAAAGCACCGAAGAGGTGGAGCGGTTCGTGAAGCGTCCGATCTACGGCATGATCCCGCGCATTCCGGACAAGCGAGCGCTGGAAGGCGGTGAACCTTCCCCGGCGTCGGCCAACCTCGTCACGCACCACAGCCCCAGGTCGCCGATCTCCGAGGCGTTCCGCACGCTGCGCACGAACATCCACTTCGCGAATCCCGACGTGCCGATCCGCGAGCTGCTCATCACGTCGGCCGGGCCGTCCGAAGGCAAGAGCACGATCGTCTCGAACCTGGCGCTCACGATCGCCAATACGGGCAAGAAGACGATCCTCATCGACTGCGACCTGCGCAAACCCAACGTGCACAACTTCTTCGATCTTTCGCGCGACCCCGGCGTCACGACCATCCTGTCGGGCGAGGCCGACTGGCGCGACATCGTCCATCCCACGCAGACCGAGAACCTCTTCGTCCTGCCCTCGGGACCGATTCCGCCGAATCCGACCGAGATGCTCAGCTCGCACGCCATGCGGGAAATGATGGAGACCTTCCGGCGCGAGTTCGACATGATCCTGCTCGACTCGCCGCCGGTCGTGGCCGTGACCGACGCCGCGATCCTGTCGAGCTTCGTGCACTCCACGCTGCTCGTGGTGGAGCTGGGGCGCAGTCGCGGCGCGGGGGTCAACCGGGCGATCGACCTGCTCGAAAAGGTGAACGCCAACCTTCTGGGCGTCATCACCAACAGCATCTCGTCGGGATATCGCTACGATTACGGCGGGTATCACTACTATTACTACTACGCCGACGGCGAGAAGAAAAAACGACGCAAACGCCGGGGCGGACGGTACGGATACTACTGACGCGCCGCGCGTTTTGAGCGGCCAAGCCGCGCGAATTTTCGAGCCGCGGCGAGCCCGCTGTCGACGCCCGATTTCAGCGGAAAACCCAGTGTTTTCAAGGCTCTCGGCCGCCTTGCTTTTGCGAGGGTGCTGACCCATAATGCGCCGCCCCGAGCGGGGTGGTGGGGTCCTTTTTTCTCGTTCTGATCGCGTCACCGAGGTCGCCATGCTGGCATTTTTGCGGCGAAACGCCGGGTCCCGGCTCATCAAATTTCTCCTGGGCGCCATCGCCCTGTCGTTCCTGATCGGCTTCGGCGCGATGTCGTACGTCAGCCGTGCGAACCGCGCGTCAGATGGCGCGCGTCACGCCGACAGCGTGGCCACGGTCGGTGATCGGCCGATCAGCCGCGAGGTGTTTTTGCGCCGTCTCGAGGACCTCAAGAAGACCTACACCAGCCAGGGTCTGCCGTCCGACTCCGAGATTTTCAACAGCCCGTTTTTCCTGCGTTCCGTCCTGGGGCAACTCGTCGATCAGACGTTGCTGCAACTGTCGGCGACCGATCTGGGCCTCGCGGTCACGGAGCAGGAGATCGCCGACTACATCCGCCTGTCGGGCGGATTCGTCGAGAATGGGCAATTCAGCAAGGACCGACTGCTCAATTACCTGCGGCGTTCGGGCATGTCGCTCGAAGATTTCGAGTCGGCGATCCGCTATGAACTGCTGGGCGACAAGGTCTCGAACCTGCTGCGCGCCTCGGTGGTGGTAACCGACGAAGAGGCGTGGCAGGAATTCCGTCGCGACCGCGAGAAACGCTCGCTGCGCGTGGTCAAGGTCGAGGCGTCGAAGCTGGATTTCGATCCGGCGTCCATCGCCGACGACGAGCTGAAGGCCGCGTACGACGCCGACGCCGAGGCGTGGCGCGAGCCCGAGCAGCGTCGCCTCACCTACTTCTCCATCGACTTCAAGCCGTTCATGGAAGACGTCGAGGTGACGGACACCGATCTGCGCGCGAAGTACGACGCCGACCCGAAGAAGTATTCGGCCAAGGAGCAGGTGCGTTACAGCCGCATTCGCGTGGCGTTCCCCGAGAGTGCGACCGAGGCGCAAAAGGCCGAGGCCCGCAAGAAAGCCGACGAGGCCCGCGCCGCGGCCGCCGCGCCGGGCGCCGACTTCGCGCAGGTTGTCGCGCAGGTGAGCGATGACATCGCGAGCCGCGCGCAGGGCGGCGACATGGGTTTCGCCGAACGCACCGCGACGCCGCGCGAACTCGTGACCGTGGCGTTCGGCCTGACCGACGGCGCGGTGTCGGAAGTCATCAAGACGAATGACGCGTTCGAGATCGTGAAGCGCACCGAGGCCCGCGAACCCGGGCCGAAGCCCTTCGACGAGGCCAAGGACCAGATCCGGTTCGAGCTGGAGCTCGCGCAGGCGAAGGCCAAGCAGAAGGAGGCGATCGAAAAGGCGTACGCGCAAATCACCCCCGGCACCGATATCCGCGACTTCGCCTCGAAAAACGAATACGAGGTGGGCTCGACGCCGCTCTTCGCCGCGGACGCGGGAATCCCCGGCATGGAGAAGGGTCCGCAGATCGCCAAACTCGCGTTCGAGATGTCGAAGGAAGAGATTTCGAAACCCTTCGAGGGATTCTCGAAGTGGTACATCTTTCAGCTCGCCGAGATTCGCGAGGCTCGCCTACCGTCTTTCGACGAGGCGAAGGATCGCGTGCGCGTCAAGCTCGCGGAAAAGAAACGGCAGGAGATGGCGGCCGCGAAGGCGAACGACGCGCTCGCGCACGTGAAGTCGAGCGCGAAGACGCTGGACGCGGTGGCGGCGGAACTCGGCGCGACGGTCGTGGACACCGGCGAGTTCGCGATGTCGTCGCGTTCCGTGCCGCAGCTCGGATTCGTGCAGGGCTTCGCCGAGGCCGCGTTCGCCGTGCCCGACGGGCAGGAATTCCCCGCGCAGCCATTCGCGTTTTCCGATGGGGCGATCGTCTTTCAGGTGACCGGCCGCGCGGCGGCGGCGCGGGCCGATTTCGAGGCGCAGAAAGACGACGTGAAGCAGGCCGCGCTTCAGGCGAAGCAGGCGGAGTTCCTCGGCGCGTGGGTGGCGCAGTACCGCGAGAAGTATCCCGTGGTCGAGAATCAGGCGTTCTGGGGACGCATCGCGCAGAACGAAAAGTCCGGCGCGCCGGCGAATTGATCGAGGCGCAAACCGCGCGATCGACAAACGTGCGTCGTGAACGTTGACGGGGGAAATGGGCCGGTGCTATAACGCGCCGGTTTTCGGGGGGCTGTAGCTCAGTTGGAAGAGCGCCTGAATGGCATTCAGGAGGTCGACGGTTCGATCCCGTTCAGCTCCACATCGTTTTCGATGCGGCCGTCTCCCCGGAGACGGCTTCGTTATTTTCGCGCTTTGCGCCGCGCAAAGGTTATGGTGGCCCGGGTTCGATGTCTTGTCCGAACCACTGGTCCTTTCGTACAGTGCGGATGAACGACCCGCGGGCGGGCGGTGAGCATGGGTTTTGAAACCGAGTGGATCGAGCGCCTCATCCAGATGTTCGGACGCACGGGCCGGGGGCTGGCGATGGGGATCGGTTCCGACTGCGCCGTGCTGGCGCAGCCGCTCGCGGCCACGCTCGTGAGCACCGACACGCAGGTCGAGGGCGTGCACTTCGACACCGCGTTCATGACCTTCGCCGACGTGGGTTATCGCGCGGTCACGTGCGCGCTTTCGGACCTCGCCGCGGGTGGGTGCGACGCCGATCTGCCCTTTCTCGTGTTTCTTTCGGCGGCATTCCCGAACCGGCTTTCGGGCGCGGATCGGGAGCAGATCGCGGAGGGGATCGGCGACGCACTGCGCGAGCACGACGCCACGCTCGCGGGTGGCGACACGGTCCTCACACCCGGACCCGTCACCATCACGGCAACGGTGATCGGGCAGGCGCGCAGGCCGCTGCATCGCGGCGGCGCGCGCCCGGGCGATGCCGTGTTGGTCGTCGGTCACCTCGGCGGCGCCGGCGGGGCGCTGCACCTGTTTCACACGCAGCAGGCTACCGAACATGACGATGATCTGCTCGCGGCGTACCGACGTCCTCGCGCGCTGCTGCGGATCGGCGGCGTTCTCGCGTCGGTGGGTGCGTCCGCGTGCGCCGACGTCTCGGATGGTCTGATGCTCGATGTCTCGCGCATCGGCGAGCGAAGCGGCGTGGCGCTCGAACTCGACCTCGACCGATTGCCGATCCATCCCGCGCTCGTCGCGCACGCCGCGTTCGACGACGAACGGCGTATGAATCTCGCCGCGACATTCGGCGACGACTACGCGCTCGTCGCGACCTCGCCGGCGGGCCGTGTCGAGGCGATCGAACGGGCTGTCGCGCGCGCGGGCACCCTCTGTACAACCGTCGGACGGTGCGCCGAGGGTGCCGCCGGAGAGGTCCGCGCGACGTGGCGCAAAGAGCCGTATCGCCCAGAGCGGCCGGGCTATGAGCACTGACGCGGCGCGGGCGTCATGACGCGCACGCACGCACGTTTGCTCGCGTTCTTCGGATCGATCGTGTTCGGTCTGCTGCTGGCCGAGGCTGTCGTCCGCGTGTTCGCGTTCGATTGGCGCTTCGTCTCGCGGCTGCTGTATTTGCAGAGCGCCGAGTTGCCGAGCCACGAGGTCGATCCCTCGCCGGAGCTGCACTACCGGCTTCGCCCGGGCGTTGTCGATCATGGGCCGCATCGCGTGTCCGTCAATTCGCTCTTTGCGCGAAGTCCCGAGCGGCCCGTCGCGAAAGCGCCCGGAACTTTTCGCGTCATTGTCGTGGGCGGGTCGAACGCATACGGGGCGATGGTCCAGGACGACGAGACTTGGCCCGCGCGGCTGGAGGACGAACTGAATCGCGTCGGCGGGGCGGAGTTCGAGGTGTGGAATTTCGGGACGTCGGCCTACGTCACGAGCCAAATGGTCGCGCGGGCGGCGTGGGCGCTCGAACACCTCGCTCCGGATCTCGTCATCATCGCGCTCAGCAATCTCGGTTCGCCGGGATTCATCCCCGGTCGCGGAAACGAGGAACTCTTTCGCGGCACTCCGTGGCTCTGGTACCGGTATGTCTTCGATGTCCGTCTTCAAGGCGACCACACCTGGCTGGACGATCGGACGTGGCTGTGGTGGATCACGCACGCGCGCGCGTTTCGCATGTTCCAGTTGACGCGGGTCGAGCGAAACGGAGTTCCGCCGTTGCAGCAATCGCCCGATGAGATTTACGGACGCGCCAAGCTGCACATTTTTCTGAATTCGACCCGCACCCAGGTGAAAACCGCGATCTTCGTCTGCCCGGCGATCACCGAAGCGATGGTCGCCGGGTACTGGCAGGGCCTGGATGTGCCCGCGCACGTGCTGACCGCCGACGACAAGCCGGCGACGTGGAAGGCGATCCATCCGCAGCCCGAGGTGCTGGCGTGGTACGCGCGTGAACTCGCCGCGTGGCTGACGCGTGAAGGACTCGTGCCGGGTGCCGGGGAGGCGATGCCATGAGACGTCGACGGATCTTCGCGGCGGCGGCATTCGCGCTCGCGAGCGCCTTCGCCCTGACGCTGGGCGAGTTCGTCGTGCGTGTCTTCGATCTCGACGAGCGATTCCTGGAAAAATACGTCTATCTGCAGGGGGGCATGTTCGAAATCCATCAGGCCGACAACAACCCCAAGCTGCTCTTTCGCCTCAAGCAGGGATCGCTCGACTACAACCACTTCCGCGCGTCGGTGAACCGTCATCTCGCGCGCGGAAAGGAGTATGAAAAAGAAAAGCCGCCCGGCGTGTACCGCATTGTCACGCTCGGAGGATCGAACGTTTTCGGCGCGGAGATCAACGACGACGAAACCTGGCCCGCGCGCGTCGAGCAAAAGCTGCGCACGCTGACCGACACGCCGATCGAGGTGTGGAACTACGGCACGTCGGCTTACGTCTCGATTCAGATGGTGGAGATCGCGCGGCAGACGATCGACGAGCTTGCGCCCGACCTCTACGTCTTCGCGTTCTCGAATATCGGCGCGCCGGGCTTTCAGGCACTTTTGCCCAAGCTCCCGATCTTCGACGCGAATCCCACATTGTGGTTCGACTACGTCTTCGATCCCGGCATCATCCACATCCCGGGCGTGTGGGAGGAGCGCGAGACGCTGGCCGCGGTGCGTCGCTCGCGTCTGTTCCGTTACGCACTCATGAGCGCGGTCGCCCGAGCGAACCCGCGTCGCTGGCAGGCGATCGACTACGAGGCGCGGGCGATCCGCGACTTCCGCGCCTTCGTCGAGGAGTCCCGCGGCCGGGTAAAGATCGCCGTCTTCATCTGCCCCGCGGCGGGATTGCCGATGTTCGAACCGTACTGGGCGGGACTCGACTTGCCCGTTTACGTGCTGACCGCCGACGGCATGCCGCGCGAGTACATCCGCATTCATCCGCCAGCGTATGTCATGCCGTGGTACGCAGACCACCTTGCGCCGTGGCTGATCGAACGCGACCTGGTCCCCGGCCGATCCGCCCCATGAGCGGCGGCGGTCTTCCCGCTCGCGTCGCCGCACTCGCAGTCGGCATCGCGGTCGCCGTCCTGCTCGCCGAGGCGGTTATCCGAATCTCGAACGTGGACGAGCGCTATCTCGCGCGCTACGTCTACCGCGCCGCCTCTGACGTCGAGTGCCACGAGCCCGTCGACGATCCGGAACTGATATTTCGCCTGAAGCCCGGCCTGCACGCGACCGGCGGCTATCCGATCTCGATCAACCGTCATCGCGCGCGCGGGCCGGAACGCGATGCGGTGCGGCCGCTGGGCACGCTGCGCGTCGTCACCGTCGGCGGGTCCAACGTGTACGGCGCGGACGTGCGCGACGACGAGACGTGGCCCGCGCGGCTCGAAGGTGCTCTGCGCGCGCGCGGAGTCGCCGCCGAGGTGTGGAACTTCGGCACGTCGGCGTACGTGCCGACGCAGGACGTGGCGATTGCGCGCGAAGGCGTCGCGACCCTCGATCCCGACATCATTCTGATGACACTCTCCAACACCGGCGCGCCGGCGTTCCTGCAGGGTGCGCCGGTCGGGCCGCTCGTCTCGCGGCACCCGCAGCTCTGGTTCGACCTCGTCGTGCACGACCGATTCGCGTCGTGGCCACCGGGGCCGCATTCGTGGCACCTCGGGCTCGTTGCGCACTCGCGACTGTGGCGATTCGCGATGCTCGCGATGGGCGATCTCGCGGGCGACCGACAGAAGGCGATCAAGGACCCCATCTGGGAGCGTCGCAACGTGGAGTCGTTCCGGCGATTCGTCGCCGAGCCGCAACGCGCGCGGGTCGCCGTTCTGCTCACGCCGGCGATCGATCCCCGCATGTACGACGCTTACACGCATCTGATCGATGTTCCCGTTTTCCACCTGCGGGCCGAGGGACTGCCGCCCGAGTATCGCGAGATCCATCCTCCGGCGCATGTACTGGCGTGGTACGGCGAGCGCATCGCCGAGCGGCTGATCGGCGCGGGTATGGCGGAAGTTTCGAAGGAAGTGAACGGCGCGAAATGACCGACGCGCGCAGCGCTACAGGAAATCCCCGTGGGGACGGTCCGAGCGCATCATGTATTCGAATAGCCGGTTGTAGTGGTCGTAGCGCATGTAGCTGGTATGCCCCACGCAGATGTGGGCGCACGCGCGCGTATCGATGTGCCGCAGGATGCGCGCTCGGCGTTCGCCGTGCCAGAGATCGGCGAGGCCGGAATCGTAAACGGAACCGAAGCTGAACTTCTTCTGGCCGCGCGTGGAGCAGCACGCATACATTTCCCCGTTGGCGCACAGGATCGCGACGAGGTGGTGCCCCTTGCAGATCGCGTAGGGCTTCTTGTTCGGCCCTTCGTCGAAGTTGTAGGTTTCCCAGCCGAAAATGCGGAAACCGTTTTCGTCGAGCAGCAGCGCGCGCTGATAGTTCGCTTCGATCGCCGTGTAGTCGGCCGGGTTGAACACCTCGTCGGGCGCGATCACGCGCTTGAACGCCACGTAACGACAGCCCGCTTCCTTCGCGCGGTTCGCCGCCACCACCATCTCGTGGTAGGTGTTCGGATGAATCACGTAGATGATGCCCGTGAAGACGTGAGCGGCCACCGCCGTGATGCCGTCCCAGATTCGCGCATATGAGCCGATCGGGTCCTTGGGCTGGTGCACCGACGCATGCGTCTCGGCCGATCCGGCGTCCACCGAAACGCGCAGCCATGAGCACGTCTCGCGGATCACGTCGAGGTTTTTCAGGATGCCTTCGCCGTTCGTGATGATGCCGACGGGCAGGCCCGCCGCGTGGATGTGGCGCAGCAATTCCTCGATCCATGGATAAATCAGCGGCTCGCCGCCGCCCTTGAGCACGATCGAGCGCACGCCCATCGCGGCCGCCTCGTCGATCACGCGAAACAGCACCTTTTTTTTCAGATGGCCCTTGTGGATCTCGCGGTGCGTCTGATCCACGCACCACACGCAGTCGTGGTTGCAGGCGTTGGTCGGGTCGATCTCGAAGGTCACGGGCGGAGGAAGGCCGCCGTCGATGACCTCGCGGATGCGATCGATGTGGTTGTAGATCTTGAATTCGGAAAACTCGTGCATCGCGTTTCGCCCGAACGTTTGCCAACGGTCGCATGGCGCCTTGCCGAACTATTCGGCAGATGCGCGAATCAGCATGAGGAAAGTGCCCATATCATCGGATCTTTTCGCGCTTCGTGCTATAGGGGTCACGGCGCGTGCCGCGTCCCGATCCCTGAAAATGCCGGTTTTGGTGGGAGGTTTCACCACGAATCGGCCAAATTCGTGGAGGTGCTCCAATGCAACAGCCGTCCCGTCTGCTCGTTTCGCTTCTGGTGCTCGTCGCCGTGCTGCTCGCGGCGAATCTGGTCGTCAACCTGATCGGGCGAGAAACGCCGACCCCGGCCTACGCCGACATCGTCAGCGGCAAGAACTACTTTTCGACACATTCGCCAGACGGTCGCACCGTGTTCCTGTGGTACTACGACTATTCGGGAGCCCCATCGGAGTCGAACGCTTATATCCGCTACCTCGGCCAGATCGCCGTGGGCGGCACGTTTTCGAAGCAGTAGACTTCAGACGCACCGCGCGAGCACGCGTCAGACGCACCGCGCGAGGACGTTGACGAGGTCGAGCACCTCGAGTTGCGGCTCGACGGACTCGAACTGGCGGCGGCAGTTCGAGCACGAGGTGATGAGCACGGTCTGCGGATGCTCGCGCGCCTCCTCCAGACGGGAATTCGCGATGGCCGTCGCCGCATCGGGATTGGTGACGGTCAGGCCGCCGAATCCGCCGCAACACTCGCTCTTACGCCCATTTTGCGAAAACTCGGTGAGCGGTTCGCGCAGCACGTGTTTCAGGATATTGCGCGGCTCCTCGGTCACGCCCAGTTGCCGCGAGAGCACGCACGGGTCGTGGTACATGGCGCTTTGCGGGAACGTCCGCGAAACGCGCAGGCGACCTTCCTCGATCAGCGGCCACAGGAACTCGCTGATGTGGTGGATGCGCGGCGGCATCTTGAGCCCGAGCTGCGCGTACGCGAACTTCAGCTCGTACACGCACTGCGGCGACCCGGAAATGATCGTCTTGTAGCGCGACAGCTCGCCCGCGAGACGTTTCGCGTTTTTTTCGTATTCGGCGCGCAAGCCGAGCTGGCGCAGCGGCGCGCCGCAGCACATCGCCTCGCCTTCGTAACAACTGACGTAATCGATGCGCATGGCTTCGAAGACGCGGCAGGTGTCCTGCAGTACGGAAGGATGGTGATAGATGGACCCGCAGCCCGCGAAATACACGGCCTGTGCGTCGCGCACGAAGTATTCGTCTGAGACCTGCTGGCGCAGCCGTGCGCGCAGATCGTCGCCGTAGGGATTGTTGTGCTGCGACCAGAACTGGCGGAACTCGGCCACCTCGTGGGGCTCCAGATCGGCGGACACCGCGTATTCGCGCGCGGCAAGCATCACGGGCGGCACGTCGATGCCGTGGTCGCAATACTCCTGGCACAGTCCGCACGACGCGCACTGGTACATGACGTACGCGATTTCGCGGTTGAACTCGATGTGTCCCTCGGAGACCAGGTGCAGCAGCGACTGGCGGCCCCACGGTGTAAACGTTTCGTTGGAGGTCGCGTTCGCGACCGGGCAGGCGAAGCGGCACATCTTGGGGCAGAAGGTGCAGAACTCGATTTCGCGATGATGCGCGTCGAGCACTTTGCGGATCTCGGGGGCCATCGTCACCTCGCTTCCGGCGGCGCGGCGGCCGCCATGAGCTTGCCGGGATTCAGGATGCCGTGCGGGTCGAGGCGCTTCTTGAATTCGCGCAGCCGGTCGGCGAACGGACCCGCTTCTCGCTCGTGCGCGTGGATGCGCCGCGTGCCCACGCCCAGGTGACGCGAGATCCCGGCGCCCGCGGCCATCGCCGACTCGCAGGCCCGGCCGAGCGCCGCGTTCCACGCCTCGTCGCCCGCTCCGTTTGTCCGGCCCGTCACGCACAGCGTGAGCGCCGCGCCGTTGGCGTCGGGGCCGGAAACGCCGGCGGTCACGTCGCCCACGTCCGCCAGCGCGTTGCGCGCGGCATCGTAGATCGCCCCGAGATCGCCCCAGGTGGCGGACAGGTCAACGGATTCGAAATTCATACGGGCTTCGGCCAGCGCGGGCGCGACGCGGAACTGCTCGGCGAAGGGCCGGTCGATCCACCACCTGGCGAAGGACTCGTCGATCAGCCGCCCGCCGTGATGGTGCACGCACTCGATTGCCATCTCTTTTTCGAGATCCACACGTCGGGGATTGCCCTCGAACATCGCGCAAAGCACAAAACCGTCCGGCGGCGGCAGATCAGGGTCCGTGAAAAACGCGCGCGCGTCGGCCGGGTCGGCGAGCCGCGCTCCCGCCGGGCGGATGCCGTCGCGGCAAACGGCGCGCAGGGCGTCGGCGCCCTCGGCGAACGTGGCGAATCGCGCGGCGACCAGTGTTCTCGCCGCGGGCAGCATGTGCACCCTCATCGTGGCGCGGAAAATGATGCCGAGCGTGCCCTCGCTGCCGAGCAGCAGATGATCGAAGTCGGGTCCCGTGGCCGAGCGGGGCGAGGGAAAGGTCTTGACGATCAGTCCGTCGGGCAGCACCGCGCGCATGTTCACGACCTTGTCCACGAGGCGGCCGTAGCGCTCGGTGGCGTGGCCGCCGCCGCGCACGGCGAGCGCGCCGCCCATGGTCGAAGCCGGGTGCCGAAACGCGAACGCTCCCAGCGTGAATCCCTTGCGCCGGAGTTGGCGCTCGAGCTGCGTTCCCGTGATGCCCGCCTGGGCCGCGACGATGAGCGCGGTTTCGTCAAGCCAGATGACGCGGTTCATCCGCTTCATGTCGCAAACGATTCCGCCGCCCACGGTCCGCACGCCGCCGCGCACGCCCGTGCCGCCGCCGTACGGGATGATCGGGATCTTCCAGTCGTTCGCGAGCCGAATAAGTCGGCTGAGCTCCTCGGCGGTTTCCGGCCACACGACGAAATCGGGACGCTCGGGCAGCCGTCCCGAACGCCAATCCCACTCGGCATCCGCGCCCAGATCGCGCGCATACACGGAGGCTACGGCGGGGGAGTGCGAGATGCGGTCCGCGCCGAAGATCTCGCGCAGCCGGTGCACCAGTTCCAGATTTCCCGCCAGTCGCCGCAACACGGCCCCCGTTTACGCGAGCCCCAACTTGCCCGGATTGAATCGATTCTCCGCGTCCATCACGGACTTGAGCGTCTCGAACACCGGGAACCACTCGCCGAGTTCCCTGCGCAGATACTCGCCTTTCGACAGCCCGATCCCGTGGTGGTGACTGATGGTCGCCTTGACCGCCATCGCCGCCGTGAGCGCCGCGTGCCAGATCGCCTTGTGTTTGCGTTCGGCCTCGGTCGCGTTGGGCGCGGACGAGAGAAATGTAAAGTAGATCGAGCCGCCATCGGGATACGCGTGAGAAAAGTGCGCCATCACGAACGCGAGCGGGCGGATCGCCGCGCGCACCGCGTCGTAAAGCGCGGGGAGGCGCGTCCACGACGCCGCCACCTCGATCGTGTCCACGAACGCGCCGTTGTAAAAGACCTTGCTCATTTTGTAGCTGACGTGGTGACGGTTCCTGAACCACTTCATCGCGGGTTCGGGCCCGCGGTTGATGCCGCCGAGTCGATCGCACAGGTGCTGCGTCGCCTCGAACTCGTAGTCGGTCAGGCGCGTTTCACCCTCGAACATCAGCACCATCAGGCACTCGCCCTTCGAAAGCTTTTCGAGCTTGTTGCCGATCTCGGCGTATCCCGCCACGAAGCGCTGCGTGCGACGGAACGCTCGCGGGATGAGCGTGCGAAGGCGCGTCTCGATCTGTTGGACGGGGATGAAATCCATCAGGCCGGAACCGCCTGAGTCCTCCTCCGCGCCGCTTTTACCGACCATGAGCGTGTCCAGCGGATCGTACAGGCGCATCGCCGCCGGACGCAGGTCGTTTTGCATCACGAGCCGCATGGCCTCGACGCCCGTGCGCACGTCGGAAAACTCGTAGGCGAGGAACCTTCGCTGGGCCGGCGCGGGCCAGATTCGGCAGGTTGCCTCGGTGACCACGCCGAGGGTCCCTTCGCTGCCGAGCACGATCTGCTGCCAACTCGGCCCCGCGCCGCCGTGGGGCACGGCGGGGGTCCGGGCAATCGTACCGTCCGGCAACACGAACTCGAGACCGAGGACCATGTCCTCGATCTTGCCGTATTTCGACGAGCACTGCCCCGCGCTGCGTGCCGCGACCCAGCCGCCGAGCGTGGAGCAGTGAATCGACGACGGGAAGTGCCCCATCGTGAATCCGCGCCGGTTCAGCTCCATTTCGAGCGTCTGGCCCATGATGCCGGCCTGCGCGCGAACCGTGAGATCCCGGTCGTTCACCTCGAGGATGCGGTGCATCCGTTTGAGGTCGAGCATCACCCCGCCGCGAATCGGCATCGTTCCGCCGCACACGCCGGAGCCCGCGCCGAACGGGATCACCGGCATGTTGAAGCTGCGCGCGAGGTCGATGACGGCCACGACCTCCTCGGTATTCGCCGGATGCACGATCAGGTCGGGGAAGTGACGCAGCGAGCCCTCTGCGTAGTGCATGAGGGTGACCGGGTACATGTCGCGGGCGTAGAGCCAGCGGTCGTGATCGGCAACGGAGACCGCCCCCGCCCCGAGCCGCGCGATGAAGACGTCCACGATTTCGGGCGGCGCGGGATTCGGGAGCCTCGATACCATGTGTCCTCGTCGGGGCCGACGTTCTCGTGGGGAACCGCGCGGGCCGGGCACATGGGAAACCGCGCGGCCCTTCGAGTCTTAGGGGCCGCGACGCGGCGTGTCAAGGCGAAACGGGGGCTCGGAAATCCCCGGGAATCGGCTCACTCCGGCGCGCCCGCGTCGATCCATTCGCCGAGCTTTTCACGCTCCTCGTCCGGCGGGAAATCCCCGGGCGTTTCTTCGGGCGGCATAGCCTTGAGTTCCACCGCCTGCGTGCGGATTTCGTCGAGCTGCTCCACGACGGCATCGTAATTGTCGAGAACAAAGGGCACGTCTTCGTCGAGGGGCGCGACGTGGCAATGCAGGCAGTACGTCTCGAAAAAGTCCTTCGCGAAGTTTTCGTACGTCAACGTCGTGCCGGCGTCATCGTCAGCGTCATCGTCGTCGCCTGCCGTATCGTCGTCGTCGTCTCCTCCGCCTCCGCCGCACGCCCCGGCCGCGGAAAGGAATGCAATGAGGACCATCCAGATGAAGACAAACCGTTCCACGCTTCGTTGCCGCATGAGATAACCTCTAAAAGCGAATCCGTGTGCATAGCACAAGCCA
>JADLEX010000005.1 GCA_020845895.1 Deltaproteobacteria bacterium
CGCTCGACCGGCCACGGCGATGAAACGGATCGCCTCGGATCGTCGTCCGAGACGGTGACGACCAAGAAAATTGCGACTCCGGCGCATCGGGAGGATGCGTCCGAAATTTCAATCGCGGAATTTGGGGTGGGCGTGGCGGGCGTGTGATAAACGGGAGAAGGATCCTTCGGGAGAATTTGTCATGCGTCGATGGGTGATCCTATGGTTGGTCGCGGTGAGTCTGGCGGCAACGTCCGTCGATGCGGGCGATCTCGATCTGGTCCCTTTCGCGCGCGTCACGGCGTCGGCCACGGCGGACACGTTTCTCGGGCTGTGGCCGCGAGAGACCGACGACGCGCCCTACACCGTGCGGGACGGGGACGCCGAGACGAGTTGGAAGATTCCCGCGGGCGGGCCGCACCATCTGATTGTCGATTTCGCTCCCGGCGATCGCCGCGCGCCCGCGATCGAGCGCATCGAAGCCGAGTGGACGAAACCGCCCGCGGGAAAGGTCGAGATCGCGATGTTCGATGCGTGCGGCGGCAACTTCGTATTCCGCACGGAGTGGAGCGATCCGACCGCGCCGCTCGCGCTGGCAAACCCCGTGCGGGCTCAGTGCGTCGTCCTCTCGGTGAGCAAGGCGAAAAACGCGGCGCTCGCCGAGCTTCGGATCTTTTCCGGGGCATCGGATGCGCCCGCCATCGCGAACGCCGCGGCCGAGCCGCTGGACGACGGATGGCGCGTGACTTACGAGAGCACGAACGACGCGGTCCATCACGTGCGCGTGAGCTTTCGCGCGGTCGCGGACAAAGCCGACGATCTGTTCGTCGTGAACGCGCCGCCGAACGGTCCGTGCGACCTGCCGCGTCCCGTGATCGAAGGTCATGCGGTCGTCCTCACGCCGATCGCCCAGGACGGCGCGGTGGGCGCGGAGCACGTGCTGGAGATCCATCCCAAACCGGCGGTGCCATTTGCCGCGAGCGGAATCGTCGAGGGATTCTATGGGCGGCCGTGGTCGCACGAGGAACGCCGCCGCATGATTCTGCTGCTCGGGCGGCTCGATCAGGGCATCTATATCTACGGTCCCAAGAACGACCCGCTGCATCGCGACGAATGGCGCACGCCGTATGGCGACGATGCGATCGCGCGCTTCGCCGAGCTTCAGGAACTCTCGGCGATGGTCGGCGTGACCATGTCGTTCGGCATCAGTCCGGGCAAGGACATGGACCTGGACGACCCGGACGAGCGCGGGACGCTGGTCGCCAAGCTTGCACCATTCGTCGAGGTCGGCTACCGACACTTCACGCTGCTGTTCGACGACATCGAGTTCGGCCTCGAAACGCCGATCGACGCGGCGATGGGCGCGGCGCACGTGGATCTTTGCAATTGGCTGCGCGGCGAGCTGACCGCCCTCGCGGGCGACGACGTGACGCTGTGGATGGTGCCGACGGTGTAGTCCGACGGCCACGTCGAGCGTTTCCCCGACGGGGCGGGTTACCTCGACGCGATGGCCGGCCTCGACGCGGGCATCGAACTCATGTGGACCGGCACGGACGTTTTCAGCCGCGAGCTCGAAGCCGCGGACATGGTTGATGTGACCGCGCGGACGGGGCGAAAGCCCGTCATCTGGGACAACGAATACGCGACGGACGGCGGCGATGCGTTCGTCGGAAAAATCTATCTCGCGCCGTTTTTGGGGCGAAGCGAGGATTTGCCCGGCGCGATAACCGGCATCGTGCAGAACATGTCGATCCCCGGTGCAACGAATCGGCTGACACTCGGCGCGGTCGGCGCGTATTTACGCGACCCGACGGGCTACGATCCCGAGGCGGCGCAGGAAGACGCGATGCGTCTGGAGGCGATCGACCCGTGGGACCGCGCGCTCGCATGGGAGATGGCCCGCACATTTTACGGCAACGGCACGATCGGCATTCCCGCCGTGGCGTTTCCCAAGAACGGTGCGATGGAGTCGGCCATCGGGGCGATGCGTTTGGCGGTGCACGAGGGCACGAGGGACGAACTCACCGCAGCCGCGTGGGATCTGCTGCGTGAAGCGGCGCGCATGGCGACGACGCAGACCCGCCTGCACCACGGCGGCCTCGACCCCTCGCTCGTCGACGACCTATGGGTGCCCGCCGACCGCCTCTCGTTCGAGGGGCTTTCGCTGCTCACGATGCTCGATTGGCTCGGCGCGCGGATGGCCGGCGATTCGGGCGAAGACCTGCGCGAGCGGATCATCGCCCTCAATTTCGCCGCGCTCGGCGTGCGCATGCAGCTCAGCCTGTTTTGGGTCGAGGGCTTCTGGGATTTCCTGCTGACCGCGCCGTCGGCCATCACGGGATTCGATGCGCCCGACATCGCGGACTCCACGGCGATGCCCCGGCCGGGCGAACCGTGGCGCTATCGCGCGAACGAACGCGGCTCGGTCGCCTGGGAGGTCTTCGGTCTCGACGGCGCGTACATCGAGGACGGCACGCTCGTCTGGACGCCGCCGCACGCGGGAACGTGGAATGCGGTCGCGATCGCGGCGTCGGCCGACGGCTGGGCGTGGAAGTCGCTCACGATCGTCGTGAACGAGCCGCGAAACGACGAATGGTCGCCCCCCGCGGACGACGACGCCGACGATGATGACGAAACCCCCGATGAATCGGACGCCAAAGACGACGAAGACGACGCGTGCGGGTGTTAGTTCACGCGCTCAGATACCGGCGAGTTTCGACGCCAGCACGCGGGCATACATCGTGTAGCCGTTTCTCGGCACGATGCGCAGGGTCGTCAGCAATCGTTGCGGCGAGAGGCTGCGGATCACGGCCCATCGGATCAGACGACGAATCGTTTTCTCGGGAACGGCGCTGAGGTTGAACTTTCCCGAGATGTAGTCGTGTTCGGAATCGACGTCGCCAAGGCCGCGCCGGACGGCCTCGCGTCGCAGCTTCGACCCATGCAGCGGAATCACGCGATGAATCGAAAGCTGATGAGCCCCCGAATCGAGCGCGACGCGGATCGACCGCTCCATCTCCTCCTTTGTCTCGTCGGGAAATCCCAGCATTACCGTCGCCCGGATCAGCACGCCGCGGCGGCGCATCTCGCGGATCGCCGCCGTCGCCTTGCGCAGGTCGAGGTGCTTCTTGATGCTTTTTTGCCGCTCCGGGCTCCCCGACTCGATTGGCGCGAGGATGCGGTCCATGCCCGCGCGCACGAGACGGTCGATCAGGTCGTCGTCGAGCATGTCGAGACGCAGTCCGTTGGGAAACACGAGGTGCAGGCGATAAGGCTTTTCCATCAGCGCGTCGCAGACGCGGCGCACGTGATCGGGATTCGAGTTGAACCGGTCGTCCACGATCTGCACCTCGCGGACGCCCCACCGACCGACGTAGTCGTCGAGTTCGGCCATGACGTTTTCGGCGCTGCGTTCGCGGAGTTTCTTGCCCAAGGGCTGCGCGCAGAAGGTGCAGCCGAAGAAGCACGAGCGCGACGTCATGATGCTAGCCCATCGGGGATCGCGGAACATCAGGTCCATCGACGGGCGGCCGAAGTAGCGGGGAAGCGGCGAGACCTCCTGATCGGGCATCGGCAGTTCGTCAAGGTCCATGCGGAGCGGGCGCGCGGGGGCGGAGACATACCCGCCGTCGCAGCGAAACCGGATGCCCGGCACATCGTCGACTCCACTCCGATCGTCCATCGCCCGAGCAAGATCGCCGATCGTGTCCTCGGCTTCACCCTGCGTGACGATGTCGAAATCCAGTCGGTTCAGCGTCGCGTCGTCCGCGTAAGTCGCGCCCGGACCGCCACCGACGATCAGCCCGTCGTAACCGTCGCGGCGAATCCTTCCCGTAAAGTCCGCGACCGCGTCGAGATGCGAGCTGAGCAGCGAGACGCCGATCGCGTCCGGTCTCGCGGCCCGGAGCGCGTCGCACGCCGAATTCTTCCAGTTTCGGTCGAGCACGCCGTCGACCACGCGCACGCGGTGCCCGGCGCGTTTGAGCACCGCCGCGAGGTACAGCAGCCCGAGGGGCTGCGTGCTCATGCGCGTCCACCAGCCGCCCTCGCTGTTCGCGGGGCGCACGAGGAGCCAATCAAGAGCCATACCCGTCTCCGGTTAACGCTGCAGCCTAGATGCCCATGCGACTCGAGCGCCGTCACGCCGGTCACGAAGCAAAGCGAAACCGGTCGGGGGTGTCATGCCTTTCGCGCGGACTTCGGGGTTCATCCGCACACGCGGTTGCGTCCCGCGCCCTTGGCTTCGTAAAGACGTGCGTCGGCCTCGGCGATCAGGTCCTCGCGCGTCGCGCCCGAGCCCGCCCCGCGGGTCGCGACGCCGAAACTCGCCGTGACACGCAGCGTTCGCCCGTCGCCCGCGGCGATCGGCGTCGACTCGAGCTTCGCGCGCAGGCGCTCGGCCAGCGCGCGGGCGTCCTCGATCGCGTCGTGGGGCAGCACGATCAGAAATTCCTCGCCGCCCATCCGCCCGAACAGATCATACGGACGCAGCACCTGCCGCGCGGTCTCGGCGAGACCACGCAACACGCGATCGCCGACGCCGTGCCCGTACGTGTCATTCACAGATTTGAACCGGTCCAGGTCGAGCACGACCGCCGACAGCGGGTGGCCTCGGCGCTCGGCGCGGGCGATTTCGCGGTCGAACAGCGGCTCCATGGCGCGGCGCAACAGCGCGCCGGTCAGCGAATCGGTGGACGCCGCGACCTCGCGTTCGCGCCGCGCGACCTCGAGTTCGTGCGTGCGCCGGGCGAGCTGGCTGTGAAAGATTTGCAGGAACAGCATCGGCACGAGAGACGCCGAGAGGTAGAGCAGAATATTGAGCGAGACGTAGCGCGGATCGAGGAACAGATCGGCCCAGTCCGATTCGATGGAGGTGAGCGGGAAGTACGGCAGCAGGTCCGCGGCTTCGAGCGTGACGAGCACGAGCCACGCGGTGGTGCCGGTGACATAGTAAAACCAGCCCCACTTCGAGCCGAGCATCCAGATCACCACGTAACTGGTCGCGGGGATCAACAGCGCGAGCAGCGTGTTTTGCGAGCCCGCGAAATGAATGTGCATGAGCCAGACGACCAGCGCGGTGCCGAGCGTCACGTGCACGGTTCGCGCGAAGACCGTGCGGACGTTCCACCCGACGCGAGCGGCCAGAAAATTGACGGCGAGAAATGCGACGAAGGTTGCGATCAGCACGACGTTGGCGGCCACCGCGATGCGCGCGCAGGTCGGGTTGAGGAGCGTCGGCTCGCCCCAGACGCGGTATCCGACGAACTGCGCCACGGTGAACGCCGTCAGAAACGCCGCCATGAACGTCGAGACGATCATCGCGTTGCGCCGGCCGCGCCGGTCGTCCTCGCCGAGCGAATCCAGCGACGATGGCACAATCACACGCGTCGTCATCGACCCGAGGTCATCCATCAAACGCATGACATCCCCGTCCGGCCGGGCGGCACGCCCAAAAATGCATTATAGGAGATCCGGGCGCGCGCGACACAGCCGCGGAACTCCGGCCGGGGCAAGTCGGAATTCGATGGGACGACTTCCTCCGACGAACTCGCGGCACGCGGGCAAATCGGGGACATGCGGCGCGCAGCGATGCGTGTCCCCGCGTTCAGATTCGTCGACTTGGCCTTTTCGGGCCATGGTTGCGACTCCGCCGCGGGGACAGCAAAGAATCTGGACATGGGATGTCGTCTGTCCATGGTGAAGACGCGGCAAAAGCGATGTAAGTCACTGTTTTTTTTTTTAAGAATTTCCACAATTTCTTCCATGCGGGAAATCGGCCATCGAAAATGACCATGGACGAAGGCCCGAGAAAAACTCAATAATATCAATCACTTGAAAAAAACTGTTGACACGTAACTCTGATGTGTGTTTTTTGAAAAGAAGGAGGGCGAGGACATGAAACAATTCGTCGCGATCATTGTGTTCGGATTCCTGGCTTTGCTGGGCACTGCGACCATTTCGGTTTCAACCGCGTGGGCGGATATGTGCGAAGAGGGGTACATCCCTTTACTCGTTTCGCAGGCCGACGTCGTCTTTTACGGCGAGGTCATTCACGTCGAGTACGAGACCGTGGACAATTCCAAGAACGAGGCGATGCCGTATTCCATCTACGACGTGAAAATTCTCAAGGGATATCGCGGCGTCTCGACCGGCGAGGTGTTTCGGATGTACGCGAATGGCGGTCGTTTGCGGGAAGGCGGACGCATCATCATCCCCGGCTCGCCGATTCTGCGCAAGACCGACCGGATCGTGGTCTTTCACAATGCGGCGCTCGATCCGCTCATCGGCACGATCGGCGGTTCGGCGGGAATTCTTCGTGTGGTTCGCGAAGGATAGGAAGACATCGTTCTCGACAATTTCTGGCGACCGATCGCGGGAGACGTTCGCGGCCGCATGGTCGTGGAACACCGGCTTCGGTGCGTGCCCGGCAAGATCGATCGCGGAAATTGCGAGACGTGGGAAGACGTGGCCGACGAGCCGGATGAATCTTTCGACGATCCCGTATCGGACATGCCGCGTGAAGACGTGGAGCGCGCGGCGCTCGATCTGGAGGATCTCGACGCACTGCTCGGCGAATACCTGATGTGCGGCGTTCCCGAACGGTCGGCCGCCAAAGCGGAGCATCGCTCTTTGTTTCTCGACAAGTTTGTGAAGGACATCGAACCGTGAACAGTTGTGGTATCATCGGAAAGGGAGGCGGAGCGATGAAGAAGCGATTGGCGGCGATCCTCGCGGGAGTGACTTTGCTGGCGTTCGCGAACCTCGCGCACGCATGGACGCCAAGCGACGGGGACGACGATCCCGACTGCTCGCAGGTGAGCTGGTACGGCAACCCCAACTTCATTCTGGACACGTCATCGGGAGACTTCGATACCTCGGCGAAAGTGGACGCGCTGGCGGATGTGCTCGACCGGATCGGCGCGGTTGGCGGCGCTTGGATCGATCCGACTTACTCGACCGATCCGAATCTGAGTCCGGGGTTTCAGAATGGCGAGTCCGAGATTTGGTTTGATACGACGCTCGGACACTCCGGACAAACATCGGTGCAAACGGGCGGCGGCGACCGGGACTGCCATCTCATTGAGGCGAATATCCGGTTCAATCCGACGCCGGGCGGAGATGCATGGTTGTGGGGGGTCCCAAGCGTCTACTACGATCCAACCTCCTTGAGCGGCGGCCGATGGTTCCGGCCCATTGCCCTGCACGAACTTCTGCACGGAATGGGGCTTGCCCACGAAACCGACGCCTTCGCCATGATGAACTACTGGTATGCCAGTTACGGGCACGGCCCGTTCACAAACCGAGCTTCCGACTACATGGTCGAACCGCTGCCGGATGACCGCGAAGGACTTCGGACGCTTTACGGCACGAGCGACACGGAGCGAGACGTCGCGATCATCAACTTCTTCGTCGACCCCGACGACCTACGAGACTCGGACGAGAATGGCGCATACGATGTCGCGATGATGAACAAGCTCTGCAAGCCTGCGAAGGGATCGGGTTGGGCTAGCGACATTTTCGGCGATTACTGCGCGACCAGCCAGACTACGTCCGTTTGCCCCGGCGACTCGATCTACAGCCGATTCACGGTCATGAACTACGGGACCTCGGGCCACACGCTCGACCTCGAGGCGTGGTTCTCGCTTGACGATCAGTGGTCGTCCTCGGGCGACACCCAGTCGGCGAGTGTGCGCTCGCAGTACGTCGGCGCGAGCAACTCCTACCGTGCGGGCAAGACGTTCGTCGTGCCGAACGTCGCTCCGTTGCATTACTACTACGTCATCATCCGTTCCTCGCCGCTGATCAATCCCGGAGAAGACTCCACGCAGAACAACTGGATGCCGTTGCGCGGCAAGGTTTTCGTGCCGGCTGGCTGCTGAGACGAAGGAGGACGAAATGGAGCCGAAACACATGTTGCGCTGGATCGCGATGGTCATGATCTTCGGAATGGTCGGATTGTCGTGCGAAGCAGAGAAGGACGAAGGCGACCGGTCGGACAATACCGACGATTCGGACGATGACGGCTGGTGCGATGTCGTGTCGGACCAGGAATACGCTTGTCTGCATCAATGCGATGCGGAATCCGGGGAGGAGTGTCACACCGAGTGTGTTTATCTCCCTCCGGCTGAGGAAGGTTCCTGCAAAGACGCGTGTGCGGCGAATCTCACGATTTGCAGGGACGATTGTCACGAAGCCTACGACGATGTCGGCTGTCCTGACGAAGGAAATAGCCCTGCCGACAATCCTTCGGTCGACGACGACCCGGATTTGTCGGGCGATGACGATCCAGACGAGGACGACGACGCGGAGGCGTGAGCCGAGGCGGAGTAAGAAATGAAACCGAAACACGTGATGAACTGGATCGCGATGATCGCGATCCTCGGGTTGGTCGGACCGGCGTGCGAGACGGACGACGACGAGGACGAAGCGTCTGACAAGACTAACGATACGGACGACGACGGTTGGTGCGATGTCAAGTCCGACGAGGAAAACGAATGCCGGCATCAATGCGATGCGACGGCCGAGGACTGCTATCCCGAATGCGAATACCTTTCGCCGGAGGAGAAAGGAGCTTGCCAAGCGGCCTGCCAGACGGAGCATGATTCGTGCCGGACGGAGTGCGACGAGGCGTATGACGACATCGGCTGTCCGGACGAGGGCAACAGCCCCGCCGATAACCCGACGGTCGACGATGACGACGACGACGAGGGCGACGACGACGAGGGCGACGACGACGCGGAGGCGTGAGCGCGTACAGGCGGCGTGAAGACACCGCGAGCCCGGCCTCCGTTTCCTTCGGGATTCGGGTGCCGGGCTTGCGTTTTCTCGTGGGCGTCCGGGCACGAAGAAGCCCTTTCCACTCCGATCTGCGATGAGATGGAAAATCCCCTTTCTCCTTGACGGGCCGGACCCAAACCGCTAAATCAGTTCGGTCGTTTCCGACACGGTTTTCGAACAACCGAGCGTCCTCCCCGATCGCGTTCGAAGCGCCCGGCTTTGTCGCCCCCGGCGACTCCGGACGTTTTTCGTATAGCGACGGGACGGAGGAAATATGGGTTTGGCGATCCGCTACCTGACCCGATGGGGGATTCCTCTCGCCCTGACGCTGACGCTGGCGCTCGCGACGGGCGCGTTCGCGCAGCTGGGAAGCGCGAATCCCTCCCCGACGATGAGCGTGCCGCCCTCGCTCGCCGCGCCGGTCGTTCCGAGCGCCGAGGCGATCGCCGCCGCATCCGCCCCCGCGCCGACCTGGCCCGAACCTTCGATCGAAAACACGTACAACGCGAAGATCTGCCCGGCCGCGGACGCAAAAGCCGTGGACCGGCCCGAAGACGCCGGCGGCGCGGTGCGTGTGACGTGGAAACCCTGCCCGAATGCCGATGCGCCCTCGCCGAAGACATGGGTGGTGCTGCGCGCGGAAAAGACCGACGGCCCGCTCGTGTTCGCGCCGGTCGGTCAATTCAGCGCGATGAGCGAGCACCTCAAGACCGAGCCCAAACGAAACGGAGATCTCGAGGCGCTCACCCAGTTCGACGACAAAGGACTCGTGGACGGTCGCTCGTACGTCTATCGCGTGCTCGGTCGTGACGGCGACGCAAACGCGTACGCCTTTGTCGCGGCGGGCGACACGCCTCTCGTCAACATCGGACCGGTGTCTTCCGAGCGCCAGACCTTTGTGTGGTCGGAGCGCGACGCGCTGCGCGGGTCATTCGCGCTCGGCGCGCCGGACGGCGTGACGGCGGCGGATCGCCCCAACGACGCGGGTGAGGAAATCCGCGTGGAGTGGACGCCGCCCGCCGGCGCGGACGCGGCGACCGGACTCACCTACCGCGTATTCTCGGCGACGAAGCCGGAGGGTCCGTACACGCTGCTGGGGGCAGTGGGCGGATCAAAGACCATATTCGACTACAAAGCCGAGAAACTGGACGAAAAGACGGAAAAGGAGCCGCTCTACTTCGCCGTCGCGGCGGTCGCGGCGAACGGCGTGGATCTGGCCATCTCGGAGCACACCAACGAGCCGGTCGCCGCGAAGTCGCAGTGGGTGAACCTCGACGAGTGGAACTTCGTGCTCTTCGCCGTCGTGCTCTCGGGCTTCATTCTCTACTTCATCCAGCACATCAAGAGCGGCAAAAAGCTCTTCGTACGCAAGATCGCGGGCCTGGAGGCGGTCGAGGAATCGATCGGCCGCGCGACCGAGATGGGCAAGCCGGTGCTCTACATCCCCGGCATCATGGACATGAACGACGTGATGACCGTGGCCGCGATCGTGATCCTCGGACGCATCGCGCGGCAGGTGGCCGAGTACGACACCAAGCTGCTGGTGCCCACGTCCAAGAGCCTCGTCATGACGACGGGGCGCGAGACGGTGAAGGAGGCGTTCATCTCCGCAGGCCGTCCCGACGCCTACAACGACAACATCGTCACGTATCTGACCGACGAGCAGTTCGGCTACGTGGCGGGCGTGAACGGCATCATGGTCCGCGAAAAACCCGCGACCTGCATCTACTTCGGTGCGTTTTTCGCCGAGTCGCTGATTCTCGCCGAGACGGGCAACTCGATCGGCGCGATCCAGATCGCGGGAACGGCGCAGGCGGCGCAGCTCCCGTTCTTCATCGCCGCGTGCGACTACACGCTGATCGGTGAGGAGCTCTTCGCCGCGTCTGCGTACCTGTCGCACGATCCCAAGCAGCTCGGCAGCCTCAAGGGTCAGGACATCGGCAAACTCGCCGGGATGGTCGCCATTCTCGTCGGCGGCGTGTTTGCGACCATCGCCCAGTTCACCGGCGGTGGATGGGCCGGCGCGGTCGCGGGCGCCATCGTCAAACTTTTCACGCCGATCGCCGGATAAGGAGGCGGCCGGAGCATGCTCGTCAAACGCACGATCCCGCTGCTCATCACCGGCATTGTCGGCGCGGTGCTGATTTTCTCGAAGCTTTTTCCCGCGGCCGAGTCGCTGGGCGAGGATTTTTCGATCTACTTCGACATCATCGCCGTCTTTGCGTTCGTGCTCGGCGGCGGCAACCTCGTGAAGATCCACGCCGACAAGATCTACAAACAGGCGAAGGGCTGGGGCTACTCGGTCGTCTGCGTTGTGGGATTCTTCGCCACGCTCATCATCGGGCTCACGAAGATGCACAACCCCGAGGGCATCGCGGGCGACCTGTCCGCGCAGGGGTCGTACTTCCAGCTCATCTACGCGTTCATCTTCAAGCCCCTCGCGGCAACGATGTTCGCGCTGCTCGCGTTCTACGTCGCGTCGGCGAGCTACCGCGCGTTTCGCGCAAAAAACCTCGAAGCCACCGTGCTGCTCGTCTCGGCCTTCATCATCCTGCTCGGACGCACCTTCATCGGCACGTGGCTCTCGTTCTGGACGCCGCACGGCGAGGGCTTCGGCATCCCGCAGCTCGCCGAGTGGATCATGAATTACCCCAATCTGGCCGGCCAGCGCGCGATCATGATCGGCATCGCGCTGGGCATCGTTTCCACCTCGCTCAAGATCATCCTCGGCGTGGACCGCGGGTATCTGGGCACCGATTCGGACTGAGGAGGATACGATGGGATGGTATGAACGGATTCGCGACATCGACCGACGCTGGATCTTTTTGTTCATGAGCGTCGCGGTGATCGTCCCGCTGCTCTACACGATCGAATTCCCGGAATTCCCGACGCCGATGGTGCGCGACACCTTCAAGGTGATCGAAAACCTTCATCCGGGCAGCAAGGTGCTGATGTCGTTCGACTACGATCCGGCGTCGGAGCCCGAATTGCAGCCGATGGCCACGGCCTGGCTGCGCCACTGCGCCGAGCGCGAGATCAAGGTCATCATCATGGCTCTGTGGCCGATCGGGCAGGACATGGCCCGCGACACGATCACCGAGGTCACGCGCGATCTGGACGAACGAGCGAAGGGCGGCGGTCCGAAAACGCCGTGGGTTTACGGGGAGAACTACGTCAATCTCGGCTACAAGTCGGGCGGGCAGGGCGTCATCAACGTCGTGCTCACCGACTTCGAGAAGTTCTACCCGGTCGACACCACGAACCGGCCGCTGTCGTCCTTGCCCATCATGAAAAACGTGAAGAGCCTGCGCGACGTGGAACTCATCATCAACATCTCCGCGGGCCAGCCCGGCCTGAAGGAATGGGTGCAGTTCGGCGCCGATCCCGCGGGCGTCGCGATCATCGGCGGCAGCACCGCCGTGCAGTCGCCGCTGCTCTATCCGTATTATCCCCGGCAGCTTTCGGGGCTGCTCGGCGGCCTCAAGGCCGCGGCCGAGTACGAGCAGCTTCTCGGCGACAAGTACCCGCAGTACTCCGACATCAGCCAAAACAAAGGCCGCATCCGCATGGGCGCCCAAGCCATCGCGCATCTGGTCATCATGCTGTTCATCGTCGTCGGCAACGTGACGTATTTCGTCGAACGCAGCCGCGGGAAGCGGAGGTAGGCCATGCCGAAACTCACCAAGACCGGCATCATCGTCTCCGTCGTCCTGCTGGCCGTGCTCGCGGCGCTGCTGATTCGCGCGGCGAACGGACACATGGCCAAGCCCTGGCCCGAGCGAGTCGAGATCACGAAGACCGAACCGGTGAAAAACGACTTCGGCCTGGTGGTCGGCGAAAAAGAGGTCACGCACTCCGAATGGTCGTGGAAGGGCTTTTGGGTGTGGGTGGGCGCGTTCTTCACACTCGCGATCATGAGCTTTCTGTATTCCGACAACCCCGTCTACAAATTCGCCGAGCACGTTTTCGTGGGCGTCTCCGCCGCGTACTGGATGGTGATCGGGTTCTGGCAGGTCATGGTGCCGAATCTCTTCGGCAAGCTCGCGCCCGGCCTCGTGTCGAAGATCATTCCCGGGCTCGAGGGCGGCGGCCACCACTGGCACTACCTCATCCCACTCGCCCTCGGCGTTTTGCTGCTGGGCCGATTGGCCGGGCCGAAGGTCGGCAACTATTCGCGATGGGCGCTCGCGTTCATCGTCGGCACCACGGCGGGGCTCAACTTTCTTCAGTACCTGCGCAGCGACTTCATGAGCCAGATCGCGTCGTCGGTGATGCCCCTGATCGTCATGACCGACGGGCATCTCTCGCTCGCGGACAGCTTCGGCAACCTCGTCGTTTTCGTCGGCGTGTTGTGCGGCCTTGTGTACTTCTTTTTCTCCAAGGAGCACACGGGGGTCTTCGGCGCGGCGAGCCGCGTGGGCATCTGGATTCTCATGATCAGCTTCGGCGCGTCGTTCGGCTTCACGGTTATGGGCCGCATCGCGCTGCTCGTGGGCCGCATGGAGTACCTGTTCGGCGAGTGGCTGCGGATGATCGGCTGACGCCACCCCGCCCCGAACGCACGAACGCCGCCCCGGATCGAGGCGGCGTTCGAATTTGTATCGCCGTTCAGAGCTGCGACGTGCAATGCCCGCAGCGCGTCGCCTTGATCGGAATCGCCGTCGCGCAATAGGGGCAGTCCTTCGTCGTCGGATCGGCCTTGGGCGCCTCTTTTTTCGCGACGCGGTTGACGCTGCGGATAATCATGAACACCGCCATGGCGACGATGACAAAGTTGATGATCGTGTTGGCGAACGCGCCCCACGCCACGGTCACGGCGCCAGCCGCCTTGGCCGCTTCGAGCGACGCGTAGGGTCCCTCCGTTTTGCCGGCCATCAGCGTGATGTAGAGGTTCGAGAAATCGACCTTGCCCATCAACAGGCCGATCGGCGGCATGATGACATCGTTCACCAGCGACGTGACGATTTTGCCGAACGCCCCGCCGATGATGATGCCGACGGCCATGTCGAGCACGTTGCCGCGCATCGCGAAATCCTTGAACTCCTTGAGCATCGGCATGGTCTCCTCCTTCGATGAAAGCGTGGTGAATCAGTCCGCCGCGGGCGCCGTGTCCGCGACCGCCTCGCGGGCACGACCGAGGCCGGGAATCCGCTCCAGTTCGTCGCGTCCGAACAGCAGGATCGGAATCGCCAGAATCAGGCCCGGGATGCCGATCAGCACATCGAACACGATGAGCGCCGTGATCGTCACGACCATCGGCAGATGCACGATCTCGCCGATGATCTTGGAATTCAGGAAGTACTCGAGCTTGTGGATGCCGATGAGAAGGCCGAGGCAGACCATGGCCGCCCACGGCCCGATGGCGACGAGCGCCGTGGCGGTCAGGATCGTGTTCGACACGAGGTTGCCGACGATGGGGAACAGCCCGCACAGGAAAACCGTGAGAACGAGTAGCGCGGGTTTGGGCATGCCCAGGCCGTAGATCACAATCGTCGAGATCGCGGTGTTCACCGCGGAGATCATGATCTGGCCGCCCATGACCTTTTTGAAATAGTGATAAAACAGTCTCATGCGCGCGACGAGAAACCGGTACAAAAACCCCATCAGGCTCGCCGGCCGACGTGCGAAGACGGCGTCCACCTTGTCGAGGTTGTGGTAAAAAAGCAGGTTCACGAATAGCGCGAAAATGAAGAAGAAGAACCCGTGATAGGCGTCGGTCAGATTGCCGACCGCCACGCCGATCGCGTCCGTCGAAACCGAAACGATGTGCCCCCGCACGTCCTCGATGTTCACGTACTGCGTGAGGCCCCACCGCGCGTCGGCACGCACGAACAGCGCGATCGCCTGCTCCTGCATGTCGCGGGCGAGCCCCGGCACCTGGCGCAGCACGTTGGGGATGACGTTGTAAGTCACGAGAAACATCAGGGCGATGACGGCAACGTACAGGATCGAGAACAGCAGCGCCTTGGGCAGAAACGGCGCGAGTCGACGCAGGTCGTTCGTCAGAAAGTCCGAGACGAGGTAGAGAAAGAGCAGCGAGATCGCGAAGGTTGTCAGATTGGTTGCGAAGATGACCGCGACGCACGCCGCCATCGCCGCGTAACCGCACACGAAGGGGTGCGCGTCCAGCCACGGATTGATCCCGCGCCGATCGCCGACGACCTGGTCCGCCTCGACCGCCGCCGGCAGCCGAATCGTTTTCGTTTGTTCGGATCGCTTCAGAAGCCGTGTGACCAAACTCGCCGCCGCCCAAAGTGTGTCGCCGACCTTCTTAGCACGATTCGCCGGCGTCGGGAAAAGGCGGAAGTCGCCACGTCCATGTGACCCTGAGCGTCCTACTGTCACCCTGAGCGTCCTCCTGTCACCCTGAGCGCAGCGAAGGGTCTGGCCGCGAGTCGGGAAAAGATCCTTCGCTGCGCTCAGGATGACAGCGACAGAATGCACTCAGGATGACAGCGACAGAATGCGCTCAGGATGACAGGGACAGAGTGCGCTCAGGATGACCGCCTTGGCGCGCGCAGGATGATCATGAGGAATGATGGACCTTAAAATCCTTCTTGACTAATGGGATATAAATTATATAAGGGAGTTATGGACCTGATGGTTCACGGGCGTCGCTCGCGTCGGGCGTCCGAATCGCCGCTTCGCGGCCGTCCATTCGCCAGGGAGGATCCCATGTCCACGTTCGCCACCCGACGGGGAACGGCGCTGGTCGCGCTGGTCGCGCTGGTCGCGGCCGTCGTGCTGATGGTCGCCTGCTCGCCCGCCGCCCCCACCACGCCGGGCGCCCCGGGCACCACGCCCGCCGCCGAAACCGCTCCTGGGTCCGCTCCATCGGGTGAGAAAGTCGCCTTTCTCAACGTGTCGTACGACCCGACACGGGAGCTGTATCAGGACTTCAACGTGGCCTTCGGCGAGCACTGGGCGAAGACGGCCGGTCAGGTCGTGGAATTTCGGCAGTCGCACGGCGGGTCGGGCAAGCAGGCCCGCGCCGTGATCGACGGTCTCGCCGCTGACGTCGTCACGCTGGCGCTCGCCTACGACATCGATGAGATCGCGCAAAAATCGAGTCTGCTCCCCGCAGACTGGCAGACGCGCCTGCCGCACAATGCCGCGCCCTACACCTCGACCATCGTCTTCCTCGTGCGCAAGGGGAACCCGAAGGGCATTCACGACTGGGGCGATCTGGCGAAGGACGGAATCGCCGTCATCACGCCGAACCCCAAGACCTCCGGCGGCGCGCGGTGGAACTATCTGGCCGCATGGGGATGGGCGCTTCGTCAACCGGGCGGCAGCGGCGCGTCGGCGCGCGAGCTGGTCACGAAGATCTTCATGAACGTCCCCGTGCTCGACTCCGGCGCGCGCGGTTCCACCACCACGTTCGTCGAACGCGGCATCGGTGACGTGCTGCTCGCGTGGGAGAACGAAGCGTACCTGGCGGTCAACGAGCTGGGCGCGGACAAGTTCGAAATCATCACGCCGTCGGTGTCGATTCTCGCCGAGCCACCCGTGGCCGTGGTGGACAAGAACGCCGAGAAGCACGGCACGACCGCGCTCGCAAAGGCGTATCTGGAATACCTCTACACCGACGCCGGGCAGGAGATCGCGGCGAAGCACTACTACCGTCCGCGAAACGAAGTCGCTGCTGCGAAGGCGGGCCGCACGTTTACGCAGGTCGCGCTGTTCACCATCGATGAGGTCTTCGGCGGCTGGGCCAAGGCCCAGGCCGCGCACTTCGCCGATGGCGCGGTCTTCGACCAGATTTACAAACCCTGACCGGACGACGCGATGGCCGCGCGACGACATTCCATCATCCCGGGCTTCGGCACGACGCTGGGCTTCACCGTGCTCTACCTGAGCCTCATCGTGCTGATTCCGCTCGCGGGACTGTTCTGGAAAAGCGCGTCGATGAGCTGGACGCAGCTTTTTGAGACAATCACTTCGGCGCGCGTGCTGGCGGCGTACCGCCTCAGCTTCGGCACGTCGTTCGTCGCGGCGGCGATCAACCTCGTCTTCGGCCTCGTGGTTGCGTGGGTGCTGGTGCGATGCGAGTTCCCGGGTAAAAAAATCGTTGACGCGATGGTCGATCTGCCATTCGCCCTGCCCACCGCCGTCGCGGGCATCGCGCTCACCACCCTGCTGGCGCCGACGGGCTGGATCGGTTCTCTCTTCGAGCCGCTCGGCCTCAAGATCGCCTTCACGCCGCTCGGCATCACGATCGCGCTCACGTTCATCAGCCTGCCCTTTGTCATTCGCACGGTGCAGCCGATCATCGAGGATCTGGGGACGGAGATCGAAGAGGCCGCCGCGAGCCTGGGCGCAACGCCAACGCAGACCTTCGTCCGCGTCGTGTTTCCCAACCTGCTGCCGGCGCTGATGACGGGGTTCGCGCTCGCCTTCGCGCGAGCGGTGGGCGAGTACGGCTCGGTCGTCTTCATCGCGGGCAACATGCCGATGAAGACCGAGATCGCCCCGCTGCTCATCATGACCAAGCTCGAACAATACGATTACGCGGGCGCGACCGCCATCGCCGCGGTGATGCTCGTCGTTTCGTTCGCGCTGCTGTTTGTCATCAACGCGCTCCAGCGATGGAGCGACTGGTCCACGCGGAGCGTCTGAGGAGACATCGTGTCGCACGGACCCTCGCTGAGAAAACCCGGATCGCCCGCTCGAGCAAGGACGATGAACGGCTCGCGCGTGGGCCGCGGCGTGCTCATCGCCGTCGCGCTCGCGTTCCTGGGACTTTTTCTCGTCGCGCCGTTGGCGGCGGTGTTCGCGGGGGCGCTGCGCAAGGGCTATGCGGCGTATTTCGCGTCGTTCGCCGATGGGGACGCCCTATCGGCCATTCGACTCTCGCTCACCGTGGCGGTCATCGCGGTGCCCCTCAATCTCGTCTTCGGCATCGCCGCGTCCTGGGCCATCGCCAAGTTCGAATTTCCGGGCAAGTCGGTGCTCACCACGCTGATCGATCTGCCGTTCGCGGCGTCGCCGGTCGTGTCGGGCCTCATCTTCGTGCTGCTGTTCGGCTTGCAAGGCGCTCTCGGGCCGTGGCTCGCCGCGCACGACATCAAGATCCTGTTCGCCGTGCCCGGCATCGTGATCGCGACGGTCTTCGTCACGTTCCCGTTCGTCGCGCGGGAGCTGATTCCGCTGATGCAATCGCAGGGCGTGGAAGAAGAAGAAGCCGCGATGGTGCTGGGCGCCGGGGGATGGCGCACGTTCTGGCGCGTCACGATGCCCAACATCCGCTGGGGCCTCGTCTACGGCGTCATCCTGTGCAACGCCCGCGCGATGGGCGAGTTCGGCGCGGTGTCCGTCGTCTCCGGCCATATCCGCGGGATGACCAACACCATCCCGCTGCACGTCGAGATTCTCTACAACGAATACAACTTCGTCGCCGCCTTCGCGATGGCCTCCCTGCTCACGCTGCTCGCCCTCGCCACGCTCGTGCTCAAGAGCCTCGTGGAATGGGC
>JADLEX010000006.1 GCA_020845895.1 Deltaproteobacteria bacterium
ACGGCGCACTCGTACGCTTCGGCTTTCCGATCCGACGGCGGGATGTCGCCGCGATCTCCGGCACGACCGTGGAAACCGCGATCCGCGTGCTCGGCGACTTCCGGAGACATCACTGGGTCGGCGGCGGTCGGCGCTCGCTGGAAATTCACGATCTCGGCGCGCTGAAACAATTCGCGGAAGAAGGCGGGATGGCGGCGGGCCGCCGCAGGGCGCGATCCCGTTCGGAAAAGCCCACGCCGATCGCTGGGACCACCTGACAAAGCGAACGGGGCCGGTCTTAGAAAAAACGGTGCAGCGTGTCGTGGATCCAGATGGGGGCGCGAATCACGAGGGCGTAGATCGAAAGAGCCATGAGGGTGAAACCGACGAGCGCGGCGACACTTCGATTCAATAGACCCAGAAACAGGTCCTGGCCCACCTGAACCCTGATCTCGGCGACGGCTTCCGCGCGCTCTTCGTCGCTGAGCGTCGCCCACCAGTCGGGACCGCGCGCCATCTGTTCCGCCTCGAATCCGAGGCCGGGAGGACCGGCCTCGATACCTCGCGATTTCGGCTATCTCGTGACGTTGACGAGTTCCTGCATCATCTGGTCGGCCGTCGAAATCAGGCGGCTGTTTGCCTGGAACCCGCGCTGCGTCGTGATCATCTGAACGAACTGGCTCGCCATGTCAACGTTGGACAACTCCAGCGTGTTGGCGAAGACACGTCCGTTGCCGCCGCTCGACGGGACGCCGAGCGCGGCGGGGCCGGAGTCAACGGATTCGGAGAAGAGATTTCCGCCGACCTGCGTCAGCCGTTCCTGCGCGGTGAAACGGGCGATGGCGATGCGACCGAAGTTCACGGTTTCGCCGTTCGCGAACTTTCCGAACACGATGCCGTCCGGATTGATGTCGATGGAGGAGAGATAGCTGGGACCGAAACCGTCCTGCGCCTGGAAGACGACCGCGGACTCTTCGCCGAACTGCGTGGTGCCGCTGAAGCCGGTGCCGCCATCGGCGATGGATTCGCCGAAGTCGATTCCGATCGCTTGGCCTTGCGTGCCGCCGCCGACGAAGTCGAATGCGGGCGGCGTCACGATCGTTTCGGCCACGAGCGCGCCCTCGGTGTCGAATTCGAGCGTTCCCGACGCGCCGATCGTGGCGGTACCGCTCGTCGCTTCGGCGTCCGGAACCACCGCATACCACTCCCAGACGGAGGGCACGTCGGACGCGCGCCGATAGTACACGCTGATCTGATGGCTGTTGCCGAGCGAGTCGTACACGGAGATCGAGTTGACGAAGTTCGACGTCGTGACGGGGTCGTTGATGTCGAATGCGGGTCCGCCGGGAGCGACGGTGGAGTCGGATGACAGATTCAGATTGATCGTCACGCCGGTCCCGTTCGTTCCGTCACCGGTGACCCGGGGCGGCAGCGGTGTGTTGCGAATCTGAATGTCGGAAGACGTCCCGATGGTGACGCCATCCGAATCGACGCCGAATCCCTGCACGCGCATCCCGGCCGTCGTCACGAGATAGCCGTTCTCGTCGATGCGGAAATTTCCCGCGCGCGAGAAATATTGCCCGAGATTGCCGGGGTCACGCACCATGAAAAACCCGGCTCCCTCGATCGCCAGATCGGTGACGTTGTCGGTGGCCTGGAATCCGCCCTGCGTGAAGACCTGCGAGGTCGACTGGATCTGCGATCCGCGACCGATCGAGAACCCCGAGGCGAGCGTTTTGCTGAGCACGTCTCCGAAATTCGGACGTGACCCCTTGAATCCCGGTGTGTTGATGTTCGCGATGTTGTTTCCGATGATTTCCATCGCGACTTCGTTGCTGTTGAGTCCGGAGATTCCGGAAAACAGGGCGCCGAGTACCGTCATGACCAACCTCCCGTCAGGGTTTCGCCGTCCTGGCGCCGATCGGAACGCGCTCCGGCGTTCACATACCCATCCCGTTGAATCTTTCCGAAAACGATCCGCCCGCGAATTCTACTATTCGGCGACCTCGTACACGTCGCCGATCATGACCTTCTGGCCGTCGATCATCAGCTCCGGCCCTCCGGAGTCGAAGGATACCGCCTCGACGCGCCCCGAGATCAGCGTCGTCGCCGTCACGCTCGTGCCGTCGCCGCCGTTCGCCTTCACCTCGAACTTGTAATCGCCGGCGGGAAGCGGTGAACCGTTCCGATCGAGGCCGTTGAAGCTGACCCGATTGATGCCCTCTTCGAGTTCGTTCGCGGTGATCGTGCGAACGACGGTCCCCTTGGCGTTGTAGATCGTGATTTCCGCGTCTTTCGCCTCGCCCTCGAGCAGAAAGTGCAGCTTGGTCGAGTCGCCGTCGTGCGCGAGGCGCATCGTGTCGCCCGACGCGCGAACTTCCTTGCCGATCATCGACACCGACTGCGCATTGTTGATGCTCGACTGATAGAGCTGGAGCGTGGCGAGGTTGGCATTCGACGTCCGAAGTTCCTCGACGGTCGCGAGCGACGCGAGCTGATCGAGGAACTGCTGATTGTCCATCGGATCGAGGGGATCCTGCTGCTTCATCTGCGTCATGAGGAGGTTCAGGAAGACCTCCTTGTCGAGCATGTCGTTCTTCTTGGTCTCTTCCGTCCCGGTGTAACCCGTGAGCTGATCGAAGCTGAGAATCGGACTCGTCGACATCGTGTTCTCCTAGATCGTCATGCTCACGCGCGACGCACGCAGGTCACGACGCGGTGTTGGGGCGGTTTGGACGTTTGCCTCGCGGGCGCTTCGTTCGCCACGAGTCGATCGGTCGGACGTGGCGGCGTCGCGGTTCCCGAAAGGCGCCGCGCCGGCGGCGTCGCCGCGAACCGAGAATTCGCCGAGGGTAAGCCCCTGCTGGGCGAGCGAGTCGCGCAGCATCCATCCGTCCTGCGCCATCGCTTGACGAACCTGCGGGTTCTCGACCGCGAGTTGAACCGCGGCCACCTGTTGTTCGACGGTCACTTCGATCTGGATTCGGCCGAGGTTTGCGGGATGCAGGCGAACGATCGCGGTCCCGCCGCCGGAATCGGCGGTGCGCACGATGGCGTGCGCCACGCGCGTCACGACCGCGTGAAACTTCTCGATGCGCGATGCGACATCGACGCCGCTCGTGCCGCTCACCGGCTCGGGAGTCGCGGTCGCGGCGTGCGGCGACGGTTGCGAAACCATCGCGGTGGCGGACGCAGACTGCGGCTGCACGGAATTCGCCGCTCCGCTGGAGATCACGCTCTCGCGAGCGCCCATGGATCGTAGCGGAAACACATTTTCGAAGGGATTTTCGAGCGCCGGATCGATCGACTCCGATCGAGCCGCGAAACCCCGGTCCTGCCAAGCCGCGTGGGCCGGCCTCGCCGGGGTGTGATCCCGGCGCCAGCGGGCGAAATCGACGGGCCGCGGTTCGAGGTGTTCCTCGCCCGGCAGACCGCTTTCGACCTGCATCGCGCCCGCCAACAGGCGCGCGACGGCCTCGCCGTGACGACGCGCGAGAATCTCGAGCGCGGGCAGACGTCCGGCCAGATCGCCGAGCGTTCGTGCCTCCGGCGGCGGCAACCCGATCGTGGCGTCTTCGAAGATCGCGAGATCCGGCGTGTCGATCGCCGGCGTGGCGGATGAGCCGCCCTGCGCGGAAGCCGGAGCGGCGGATTCCAACCGCTCGACCGATATCGGGGCCGTTGATTCCTTCGCAATGGACGTCGCTTCGGGGGTGGATTTTTGAGTCGCCGACGCGCTTTCCACCGATGTTGTAACGGCTGCGGACGAAGCCTCGCGTGACGCGGATGTTTCGTCTGTGTTCGATGTCTCCTGGCCGGACGAGACTTGACGCGCATCCCGCGGTTCGGTTTGGGCTTCCGAAACTCCAGCGGTCGAACCGTCGCGCATGTCCTCTTCCAAAGCTCGGCGGGACACTTCGGCTCGCTCCAGGGCCTGGTCGCAGGCGCGGTCGAAGAGTGCCTCTGGCGACCTGGCGCCGCGCGTTCGCGGTGCGCTGAGCAGCGCGTCGATGAAAGAGCGATGATCCGATTCGAGGTTGACGAGGCTCATCCACACCTCCCGGCTCCGTTTCGTCTTTTTGGGACGCGTCGGGGCCGAAACGTCATTCAGCAATCCGTGTGCCAGCCGCGCGAATTGTGTAAGTGCATGATCTTACTCGAATATTATGGGATGGACGGGCAGGGAGGTGGCGGTCGTCGCGGCAAACGCTGCTTGGCCGGCGGGTAAAAACTGCTGGGTCGCAAAAAATCACGGGGTCGAAAAGAAAAGCCCCGGCGAACCGGGGCGTTTCGGAAAAGTCGGAGACTGCGGGCGTTGGTTACATCATGCCGCCCATGCCGCCCATGCCGCCGCCGGGCATTCCGCCGCCGCCGCCGTGACCCTTCTCCTCGGGCTTCTCGGTCACCATGACCTCGCAGGTGAGCATCATGGTCGCGACCGAGGCGGCGTTCTGCAGCGCGCAGCGCGTGACCTTTTTCGGGTCGATGATGCCGGCCTTGAGCATGTCGGTGTACTCATCGGCACCGGCGTCGTAGCCGAACGCGCCTTCGTTGTTCATGACCTTCTCGACCACGATCGCGCCTTCGCCGCCGGCGTTGGCCACGATCTGGCGGATCGGCTCCTGCATGGCGCGCATGATGATATCCACGCCGGCCTGCTGGTCGCCTTCGAGTTTGAGCTTGCGCAGGGCGGGCAGGGCGCGCAAATAAGCGACGCCGCCGCCGGGCACGATGCCTTCCTCGACCGCCGCGCGGGTGGCGTTGAGGGCGTCTTCGACGCGGGCTTTCTTTTCCTTCATCTCGATCTCGGTGGCCGCGCCGACCTTGATCACCGCCACGCCGCCGATCAGCTTCGCCAGACGCTCCTGAAGCTTCTCGCGGTCGTAATCCGAGGTGGTCTCCTCGATCTGCGCGCGAATCTGCGAAACGCGACCGTCGATCTTTTTGGGGTCGCCCGCGCCGTCGATGATCGTCGTGTTGTCCTTGTCGATCACGACGCGTTTCGCGCGGCCCAGGGCATCGAGACCGATGCTGTCGAGACGAATGCCGAGTTCCTCGGCTACGACCTGGCCGCCGGTGAGAATCG
>JADLEX010000007.1 GCA_020845895.1 Deltaproteobacteria bacterium
ACCAGAACGGCAGCACCTCGCGATAGAACCGGAGCCGGTCTTCGCGCGAGCACCGGAACGCCACCGGCTGCTGCCGGTTTAGCTTGTGCAGAATCGTTCCGAACAACGCGCCCGAATATTCCTCCCACACCTGCGCGCCGCGCCGCATGGACGTGAAATTGCCGACGATCAGCTCGTCGGGCCAGATCGTCACCTTTTTACGTTCCAGCACGTACTCCAGCCGCCGCGCCCGGTGGAGGGGGGTGGGCTCGGCGAAGCCGTTTCGTTTGTAGAACTCGGTTTTCAGGAAGGCGACTTCGAAGCAGAAGTTGTATCCGTCGGCGCGGATCGCGTTCTGGATGTCGTACACGCGCGCGGGAAACTCGGCGTGGTGCCGCGCCGCGTCCAGATCGAGGCAATGCGCGCGCACGCCGCCCGTCGCAAAGGTCTTCACCGCCTTGCGCACCGCGGCGACGGCCTGCTCGTTGGTGATGGAGAGCGCCGGGCACTCCAACCCGAGGCGCCGAGCCTTGTCCACGTACATGTCGTGATACTTGAGCAGCTCGATCTCGTGGTGACCCACGGAGCGCACGAACTCGGCCGCGGCCCGCAGGTGGCGCGGTCGGTCGTTGTGCCCGGGGACGATCACGGTCCGGAACCGGACGTGCGCGCCTTGCGACACCAGCCGCAGGGTGTTCTCGCGGATCAGCCGGTCGTGCTGCCGGGTAAACTTGCGGTGGGCCGCGTCGTCGCCCACCACCTTCAGGTCGATCAGGAACAGATCGACGAAAGGCGCGACGCGCTCCACGTGGTCCCACGGCACGTGCAGCGACGTTTCGACCGTGACCGGAATCGCCATCGCGCGCATGCGCTCGAGCAGCGGAATCAGCGCGTCGGGCGATTGGAGCAGCGGCTCGCCGCCGCTGAGCGTCACGCCGCCGCCGGTCTCGCCGTAGTAGTCCCTGTCGCGGCCAACCATCTCCGCGATGTCGTCGAGCGAGTATTCGGCGCTCGGCGTCGCATCCGAATCGAAAGCGATCGCCTCGGGATTCTGGCACCACAGGCAGTGCAGCCCGCAACCGCGGAAAAAAATCGTGGTGCGGATGCCGGGGCCGTCGTGGACGCACGTCCGCTGGATCTTCAGAATCCGCAGCCGCGCCGCGTCCGTCCGCTTTCGCTCATCGTTCGAGGGACGAGTTTCGTCCTCAATCCAGTTTTGGCGGATCGCGGTGACCATGCGGCCCTCCGTCGAGAATGTGCCTGCGTCAGGCGACGACGCGGCGCCCGGCCTTCGGCACGACCGGTCATTCCCATGTTAAACGATACGGACGGACGCGTCAATCTCGTTATGAGCCGTGTGACAGCGGACTGTTTTTCGATGCCTCGTCGTGACCGATCGCGGAGAGTTCGTCGACGTCGAGTGCGCTCGCGGCGTCGCGATGTGCGTGCCGCAAGCAACCCACCCCGAGGATCGTCAAGAGGTAGCGCGCGGGCGACGTCGAGGGATAGCGTGCGGGCGTTGCGCCGATGCGCTTACCCGATAGCGAGGCGCGGGCCGTCTTCGTTATCCGAATCGAGCAAGTAAGTCCGCTGGCGGCGATTGCAGCGCTGTGTGACGTGGTGGGCCATGCCGGGAACGACGACGAGAGCGATGCGGGGCCTAGGGCGATCCTTGTCCGAAAGGGGTTCAAAGGGAGGAGATCGGTATTATGTCTCCGGAACCGCGGAACCGCGGCGATGGAAGAACCGGGGACATGCAGCGCGCCTCGCGATGCGTGTCCCCGGTTTCTACGATGCGATCTCGACCAGTCCTTCACCGTCCGCGTTGCCCATTGCGTTGATGGCCCCCCGTTCTCTCCCCAGAGGGGGCGACTCAGACCGCTCCGGCAGCCGAGATCGGTATTGTGTCCCCGGAACTCCCTCCGAGATCGGTATTGTGTCCCCGGAACTCCCGTCGCTCGCCGCACGCGTCGCCACTCGCGATGCCGCGTGCCCGCCCCCCGAAAAGCGGCGACAATCTGGCGCGCGCGAGAGCGGGTTGTCAAGGTTGGAAGGGCGTGCGAGCGTGCGCGTCCGACATGCGTGGACGAATTTTCGGCGCGGCTCGGTGGTCGCAGCGCGCGACGTCATTCCGAGCGATTCGCCGAAGCGAAATCGAAGGCTGTGAAGCGGTCGCCGCCTGCGATGTCATTTCAAGCGATCCGCCGAAGCGAAAGCGAAGGCGGAGAATCGAGAAATCCATTATGCCGATCGCGATCTGTGGGATTCCCCCGTTGCGCTCCGGTCGGAACCACAGCCGAATCGATCCGCCCAAACTGCCCACTACCCGCCCGCACGCCCTCTTGACAGCCCGACCCCAAATCGAGCATCTTCATTAAACTGAAGAACCGAACCGGCGATGTCACCAGCACGAGGTGTCCGGCGAAATGAACGGCACGCGAGCATTCAAAACAGACCGGCAGAGACAACCCGGATTGCCGTCATGCCTTTTGCCGATTGGAAGCGAACGTCGTGGCGTAGCTCCCGCGAAAGTCAGCTCTTGTCTGTTGCCAGCGGAGGTTTCCTACCGCGAGGGAAGGAGACTCGAACGAGAGGGGCGTTAAGATCGGTATTGTGTTACAGAAAATCCATCGGATGGATTTTCGAAATGGCGCAATGTGCCTCTGAATTACTAAGGAGTCAACATGAGGCCGAAACAAGTAGTAGAAATTCTTGAAACGGTAATTGCGACGATCGGGGAATCCGAGAAATTTTTCGAGTACTTTGCTCGTGGAATGCACGCGCCAGAGGAAAAAGAATCAAGCGCACTAATTGCGGCAGGTCTAGATTTTGCCCAAAAATGTGAACGTTTAAAGGACATAGAAGCCGTCGAGCCGGTGCTTCGTAGTTTTGGATTGGATTTGTTGATACACTCCGATCAATTAAACCGGGAAATCGGTTCGCTGTATTTTAAAGGAAATAGACCAACAGGTGACGGCCCGCTATTCGCCTGCTATTGGGCATGGGGGACAATGAAGCGTTCACTTTCATCTTGGAAACATCTAATTATTCCAAGTCATTCTAAACATGAAGAGAAATATGAATTTTTTAGGCGATTATGCACTTGGCAAACCAAGGCCGAAAACGCGCACGCGGCTCGGTCGCCCGATCTTATCTTAGCGCGCCCGCTTCGACTTGCGCTTGCGGCTCGTAGAAGCCCTGCGCGCCTTTGTTTCACGCTCCGGCCCAACGCCCATCGCTCGGCGCATCAGCGCGTCGAACTCGCCGGGGCCGATCTTAAGGGCGTCACCCTTCTCGGTTTTCTCGGTCTTCATCGGTAGGCGTCCTTCCTGTTGTCGATGTCCAAGATGACGACCTCCGGAGGGTTGTCGCGGACCTCGTAGATGATCCGATAGTCACCTTGGCGCACGCGGCGCGCTCTGCCCTCTGCGAACTTCTTGCCTTTGAGTTTTCTGTTCCCCGGCGGGAACGGATTTTTTGCGAGCGCGCGTGCCCTCCTTGATATCTGAGCCCTCATTTTTCCGGGCTCCATCTTATCCAAAAATGCCTTCGCGGATGGACCGAAGGAAAACCCACAAACCGGCATTTTTCTACGACAACCACTGTTTCATGCTCTCTTCAAGGGCCGGTCCGCGTAATGTCGAATCGGGATCAGCCTCCGCTTCGACGATCCGCAAATCGGCAAGGGCACCGTCGATGTCATCCTCGGAGCCGTCACCTATTGCGTTTGCGATGATCGCTTCCATGTAAACGGTAGCGGCGTTTTCGAGATCGTCAGCGATGGCGCGCAATGCGACGGCGCGCTCGGATTTATCCGCGATAGCATCCTCGTTTTCTCTTGTGAGCCGTACAACGGGAATTCCGCAAACGTCAGATGGTTCAATATGCGGGATGGACGTTCCGTAACTTGCACGCAAAACCAGCGGTCGGCCTAAATCCGGGTGCCCCAAGACTGTGAAAAGATAGCCAGGGCGAATTTTCGAGACGTCAGGGATAATGCGGATCAAGTCATCAGAAAAAAACGGTGCTTCGTGTGCCTTGGTTGTTAAAACGACACTCCCATTAAGACCATAAATTTGTCCAGACCGGGCCATAACTATCCATCCGGCCTTTACGAAAAAACCAGAGACATGAGGACTATTTTTTAGATCGACGCGTTTCTTTACCGGCGGATTTACGGAGAACAGTTCGTTGGCACTAAAATACGCAGTCTCGCCGTCCTTCGGTGTGCGACTTAGGCGCAAGGGCATCCAAATGCGATCTGTCACGGATTCAAGCGTCTGCGTCTTCAAACCGGCCCTTTCCACTGCCGAGAGAATGGCAGCGGCCAATGGATTGTAGGAATACGCATCTAATCGACGAGAACCGTGGAAAAGATCACGCCCACGTGCCGGGAAGCCGCTTTCTACAGCCGTAGGATTGACAGCACCGATCTTATCCGCGTACTGCATTTCCGAATCTAGCAATAGATCGTGTGCCTCATTGCGCAAGGCAAAACAACGACTTACAGCTGCGTTCAACATGTCCCGAACCGTAGATCCAACGGTAATTACAGGAACGTCTTGCAGGTGTTCCACCTCAAGGTGCTTAATCACGTTTCCGTACTTCGTAGATCGCATCATTCGACGTGCGAAGTTCGTCCGTAAATAGGCGTACAAATAGCCACAATTTTCGTCTTGCATAGCCACGACACGAAGAAGGTCATGCGAAATAACAATTTCGTCAAGCGGGCGATACGACATGATCGCATCGCCGACGCTGCCTGAACAGGTTACGAGAATCCACCCGCGTTCAACAAACCGACTAGCCGCGTTCGGCGTGTGGTCTAAAGCGAGCCATTTCCTAGGGCGCGGTCGAATATCGAAAACCTGCGTCGCTGCAAGGAACGGTTGTCCGTGTTTTTGTGAGACCTGAATTCCTTTAAGGCGGTCCGGCTGCCAAACCCTTGCAAGCTGGCCTAGCGGCACGCTCCCGATGCGTTCAATTCGACTGCGAAGTGAATACCCTTCCGACAAGTAGTTTTCGGCCTCAAGCCGCCGACTTCCCCTCAAGATCGAAGACAATGGAATGATGGAAATTTCCGCCTTTGGCGGGACCGTCAACAGTCTTTCGGCGCGCTCGGTCATTCCTGCCCCGCCAGCCAAGAGCGAAATGCGTTTGCAATCTCGCGTGTGTTATCGTCTTCTACCTTGTTCATAGTTTTCTGGCGACGATAAACCGGATGCCCGTTGCCGTGTTCCTTGATTAATTCATCCTCCTCTCGAACGATTTCATTCCCATCCGCATCACGAACATAGGTTGTATTTCCGCGCTTGTCATGACCTACGTGATTCGCGAGCGACATGAAGACGCTATAGTCGTTCTTTTCCCCTGTTGCGCGTTCCAATGCAATCTCGTCAAAGCGCTTTCGCTGGAGAACAAGGACGCTCGTTTGCGTCGAATTTCTCGGCTGAAACGTGTCAGGATGAAGGTCGATACTTGCAAGAACTCGCGTATTTGTCAGTATCCATTCACGCACATATCCAAGACCCGGAGCCCCTAGAATGCCGTCCGGCAAAACAATGGCGACACGCCCAGTCCCCGGCTTGAGAAAACTCACGCAACGCTCTATCGCCAAGATCTCCGGTGGTAGCGCTCTTTGGAGCGCAACGGGATTGCGCGGAGAGAATGTGTCAGCGTTATCGTCGTAATCATAAACCTTCGCTATTTCGTACTGTTCAAGTATCGCCGGGTCGTCTATACGAATTTTGGACCCAAATGGAGGATTGGTGAAAATCAAATCGACTCGCCCCAGAAGATTTCGGCTCCTAAGCTTCTCTTCCCAGAGAACTGGATTGCCAAGAGAGTTGGCTTGGTACAGCCCCCCCTCTCCGTCATTGTTCATTACCATATTCATCTTTGTTGCGCGTACTAGATTCGGATTGAAGTCAAGTCCTACTATTTTCGCATCGCAGTATTCTTTGATGCGTCTAAGTAGTTCCGTTTGCTCCCTTTCTGTTGGGTGTTCCTTGTCACGCCATTTGCGTGCTTCGGTCACGCGAATTTTTTGAATAACGTGGTTCAGTGCAATAGTGAGAAAGCCGCCTGTCCCGCAAAATGGGTCGAGGATTAAATCGCGCGGGTCTGGGTCGAGCATTTCGACGGCCATGCGACAGATGTTTCGGGGTGTAAAAAATTCGCCGCGATCCCCGCGCAAATTCGATCCGACGATTTCCTCGTAAGCTTTCCCCTTTACGTCAATATTCGTATCCAGAAGAAAATACGATTGAAGTTGCGATACGATGTATGCCAAGACGAGCGGAGCCAATTCTATAACTTCATTTGGTTTAAAAATCGTACTGTACTTTTCGCGTACGATCGCGAAAATCCCATCGAGCCGTTTTTTTACTTTGAGTTGCCCATTTAAGTTCTGGCGCTCTTGTGATGTCGCGTAAAACTCAATCTGCTCTGATCGCTCGTCCATGATCTTGCAGAATATAATTTTCAGAAGCTCCCAGAACGCCTCTGGCTTCTGTAGCCCCTGATTACCGGCGATGTAGTTGTGGCAACGCCGAAACGCAAAAAGAAGGGCGTCACTATTCGCCGGGGAAAGAGATGCCAGCGACGGACGCTCTACGTCATCAATGGATCTCCCCTTGGCCGGAATATCGTCAATTGGAGCAAACTCAAACCCTTTGCCGTTTGACACCTTTCGGAAACATTCCCGATTCCCACCATGACCGTTGGTCCACATCCCGAATTCTGCATTAAGCGACGCCGCAAGATAGCTTTTCAGCTGCTCCACGCCGTCCTCTTTGTCGTTCGGTGAGACGGTTGCGGCCTTGCATTCTATAAGCGCCCAAGCAGTCTCTTGGCGGTGTGCAGAGCCTTCTGGAAAAACTGCCAAATCAACGCGTTTATTTTTCGACCCTATTTTGATCGGGAATTCTACCGCGATTTCCTCGCGCAAATACTTGTATTCTCTGACAAGAGACTTTTCGATCTCTTGGCGGACGTACTCCTCCGGTGTTTCCTTGCGAAATTTCCGGTCAATAAAGTCAACGACCTTTCCATGTGGAACGATGACCGCTGTGATGGCGGGCGCAGATCCCATTATTTGCTCCCGACTTTCGGCGCGCGCCACATGAGGCGCTTGCCTTCCGATTTTTGAATCCCGATCACCGTCCGCTGTCCGTCGCTCATCTTGCGGGTGTTGTATTTGTGGTCGATCTCCGCAAGGTAGAGCGAAAGGTGCTGTCGGGAGACGTGGTGGTGCGTCCCGTCCAAGCTCCGCTTCGTGTTCCCGAAAAACCCTTCAACGGTGTTCGTCGTCGCGTGGCGTCCGGTCTCTGGGTCGCGGCGCGAATACTCTTCGGCTGAATGGTTCACGGTGTCGTGGGACGCGAAGCGCCAAGCAGACGCGAGGTAGGCCGCAGATTCGTCGGTGTTCAGGTTCGCCGTTGTCGCGACGTGCGAGCGGAGAATCCTGTCCAGCACAGTGCCGGTCACTTTCGGAACGACTTGGGAGCGCACGCGACCTCCACGCTCGACAAGCGAAACGACGGCGGTCTTGTTCCCGGTGTAGCGTCGCCCCTTGCCGCGAACCTTTCCGCCGATATAGGTCTCGTCGGCCTCGACCGTGGCGGATAGCTTATCGACAGGCTCGGCGTCTTTCAAGGCGTAGCGGACCCGGTGGCACAAAAAAAGCGCGGTTCTGTAGGAACCCAACTCCAACTGTCGCTGAAGCTGGAGCGCCGCGACCTGCGTCTTGCTCGCGCACATCATGTAAAACGCGATGAGCCACTTGTTCAGCGGGATATGGGAGTCTTCCATGACGGTCCCAACCGTGACCGTGAATTGCTGGCCGCATTCGACGCATTTGCGCAGTCCGGCGCGGACCTTTTTTTTGGGATTGGCTTCGATGTCGTAGATCCGCTTTCTGTCGTCGTTGCCGCAATGCGGGCAAACCGGGCCGTTCGGCCAGCGGATTTTCTCGAAGTAATCCCGTGCGGCTTCCTCGGTCGAAAACCGCGCCATGATCGACATGAGGGTGAGTTCTTCGTTCTTCATCCTCATTTTCTAGCAAAACGCGAAAGGTTTGTCAAGTGCATAATCGCCATTTTTTAAGCTGACAGTTGGTGTTTCAGAAGATAAATTTGTCACGGTTGTCGATTTCAAGATCGCACTTGAGTCGTTGGAAACAATATATCAAGTATTGTCGAAGCTTTCGCCGACTCAACATGTGGAGAATTTCGACATATTTTATGTCGAAAGTGGTTCTAGGATAGAAATTTCACTAAGAGGCCTCAAAGGGGTAGTCGCAGAACTTTCTAAGTTGATTTTGGATTCGTGGATTAGGATTCGGCACCGAAAGATCGAAGATTCACTTGCAAAAAATGAAGCAATATTAGGCAGTCTTGCTGTTATCGAAAAAATAGATGACATGCAACAAAAGGGAAAATTAGAACATGAATCAGCTTTTCAGATGAAGCACGCAATTATAAAGAGCGTGCTTGCGCTATTTGAGGCCGGCGTACTTCCAAGAGTGGCAAGTGGAAATGAATTGATTGATAACAGAAAATTACTTGAATCGAATAAACCAAAGTTGTTGAATGCGGCACCGCCGGACGGTGACGAAAATAGTTTAAATAATATTAAGGCAAGCGCAAAATCTCTTCGACGAGGAAAAAAGAAAGCAACGAGTGAAACTATGGAGTGAAGTGGCCAGTAGGAGTTATAAATTCGTAGAATGAAAAAGGATTTCTCGACTCCCCCCGTTTCCGCAAAGACCACTTTGGATCGCTAGAAGCGACCGGCGTTGCGTTTCCAGAGATGTTCCCCGACGCTGACAGTTGGACGGTCGGGATTCCGCGGGCGCGCGCCATTACGACGTTCGGGCCCCTTCGCGAAAAGACGCGCGCTCGTCGGCGGGCGCCCGTTTCCCCTCGATGGTTTTTGGACCTGCAACGTGGTAAAAACATGGGTCGCGATAACGGGAGTCGAGAAACAGTCGGGAGTGCGTCCGTTCTGTCATTTCGAGCGAGGCCGACAGGCCGAGTCGAGAAATCCCTTTGGAGTTCGGGAATTGAGGGATTCCTCCGCTCCGCTTCGCGTCGGTCGGAATGACAGAAGGCGCGACTCGTCGGTCGGAATGACAGAAGGCTCTACTCGAATTGCTTTGCGACATGGCGACAAAGACGCGGGGTGAACGCATGAGGTTGTTCCAGACGGCATTCCTGTGGTGCGTCCTGAAAGCGGCGGTGTGGTGCGGAAACGGCGAATCCTCGACGGATTCGACCGGCTCATAACCCCCGGATTGCCGCGACCTCGGCGGCCAGTCTGCCCTTTCGCACGAAGACCGCCGGCTCGCCGATCGGCGCGTCCACGCTCACGATCCGCCGCCCGTCGAAGGTTTCGCCCGTGAACAGATGCTCCCATTCGCCGTCGGGCAGCGATACCGTGACCGTTAACGCGCCCTTCGCGACGACGGGTGCGATGAGCAGGTCATCGCCGAGCATCCACTGGCGGTGCGCATCGTACGCGGCGTCCCAATCGGGATCGACCAGCGCCGTGTGGCGAACGATCGGCAATCCCGCGACCGTCGAATCCGCCGCGAGCGTCTTCCAGTAATCGCCGAGCGCCGCGTGGATCTTCGCGCAGCGCGCGAAGTGGGCGAGCGTTTCGGCGTCGGAATCGAAGTGATGGTTGTCGAGTTTCTTGAGGCCGTCGTGCGTTCGCATGACGGGTGTGAACGCACCGAGTTCGATCCAGCGCAGCATCAATTCCTTTTCGCGCGGCCCGCCGGAGAACCCCCCGATGTCGTGCGTGAAATACGGGATGCCCGCGAAGCCGAGGGAGAGTCCCGCCGCGATCACGGTCGGCAGCCCGTCCGTAACGGACCAGTCCGTTTCCTGATCGCCGGCCCACACGACCTGGGCGACGCGCTGCTCGCCGGTGAAACCGCTGCGCGTGAGCAGCACGAAGTCGTCGTCGTGCGCCGCTTCGAGCAATTCGCGGTTCGCGGCGTGCCAGCGGGTGGGGTACAGGTTGTGCTCGGCGCTCGATCGGCCGTTCGCGAGATGGCTGAAAAACGGCAACCACTCGCCGAAATCCGCCATCCAACCCTTCATGCCGAGTTCCAGCGCGTCGCGCGCGTAGCCTTGGAACCACGCGATGGCGTCGTCGTTCGTTACGTCGAGCAGGCCGCCGAAAAACGTGCTGATGAGAAAGACGATGGGCGTTCCCGAATCGTCTTGCACGACGAAACCGTTTTCGACACCGTCGGCCCAGTGGTCGTAGCCGGGCACGACGAAGGGGTTGAAGTAGCCGAGGAACCGAATGCCCTGCGCGCCAAAATCCGCGATCAGGTCGTCGAGGTGCGGGTAGAGCGCCTCGTCGTGCACCCAGCGGTATTTCACGCCGAAGTTTTCGAGGCCGAAATCGCGCAGGCCGACCCAGTCCTGCACCCACACCGCCGAGATCGGCACGCCCGCATCGAGCGCGTCTTCCACGCGGTCGCGCACGGCGTCGGTGCCGCCCTGCGCGGCGATCCACGCACCGTCGAACGCCCAATCGGGCGGCGGGACTTCGGGACGCCCGACCTCGTCCGTGAGCTGGCGAATGAGATCGGCGGGCTTTTCGCCGGGCACGACGACGACCGACGCGCGGCGTCCGTTCCAGACGTCGATGCTCCAGCTTCGCGCGTCCGTCGCCCTGAGATCGAAGACGCTGTACTCAGTGTTTTCGAGGAGCAGGCCCTTGCCTTTGCGTGGATCGAAGGTCCACGGCATGGGGAAGTAGGTGTTGGTGAGCGAACCTTGAAACGGCAGAACCGGCGACGCGGCGCGCCCGAGTCCCTGTTCCTGCACCCAGATGGGAACGATTTGCCCGCGCAGATCGAGGACGTTGTATTGCTCGCCGAACCCCCAGAACCGGTCGCCGGGCCACAGCGCGAAACGCAGCCGGATGCCCTGCGACTGCCGCGCCTCGGTGACGAGGACCTCCAGGCGAAGATTCCCCGCGCTGGTTCGCGACACGAGCACCTGCCCGGCGCGCTCGCCGCCTTCGGTCAGCAAGAGGTCGCCGTCCATCACATCGAATCGCAGCTCTCGCGCGATTTCGTCCTCGCCCCACAGATGGAACACACCGAAGGTCATCGACGAGCGCGGAGTGAACTGGAGCGTATCGGCGCCCAGGAGCGTGTAGAGGACGCGCCCATCGTATCGAATCTCGACCGTGTCGTTCACGCGAACCACCGACCAACCGGGCTCGGGATCGTCGTAGATTGTCTCGCCCGGAACGGCGTCATCGTCACCGACGGTGTTGGAGTCGTCGTCGGCATCTGCCTGCCCTGAGCCTGACGAAGTGTCGTCCGACGCGCACGCGACCAGCAGACAAGACGACAAGACGATCAGCAGCGCGAGTCGAGCAGCCGTCGTGATGGGATATTGGCAAGGTCTGAGCATGAAACGCCCCGTCGCTTCGAAGCGATGACGTTTTCGCACCCGCCGCGCGATGGGTCAACGAGCGAGGTGTTTCGCGCCGACCGGTCGGGTTGCGCCAGTCTTCGTCCTCATGATAGATCATACATTGTAACACCGGGGCGAGGCATGCGGCGTTTGCCGACACCATCAACGAAGCGCAGGGCGATTCACGTCGCCGTGTGTGTCGTTGTTCTCTTCGGCCTCTCGCTCGCGGCATGGCACCCGGGAGTTGCTCCCGGGGCCATTCCCGAACACGGCGACGCCTTCGGCCAAAAGTCGACCGCGTGTTTCGATCACGCGCACGACGCGGACCGGTGCCCCCTGTGCCTTGCGGCGGCGCACGCACAAGCCATTGGCCATTCGGCGGACGCCGTCCCGTCCTTTGCCGCGATTTCCGCTCAGACGCCGTCCGCCCAACGGCAATTCGTCGCTGAGCGTTCCGTCCGGCCGTCACTCCCCCGCGCTCCCCCGCAAGCCTGATCTCCTGAACGACGACACCGCGATCCGCGTGCCGAGAGGCGTCGCGGACGGTTCGAGTTCTCACCGCGCCCGCTGGGTGCGACCCATCTCTCACTCCCGATTCATCCACAAAATCCGCTGGCCCGGGAGCAGACTGAGAGACGGAGCATGAAGCGATCACGAAGCACAGCTTTCGAATGCGCAATCGTTTTGACGGTGGTGCTATGGTCAATCGGGCAATCCTTTGCGGCGGACGACGAGGCCGCGGAAATTGAGAAGGCGCTCGCCGCCGATCAGGCGGAGTCGCCCGCACCCACGCCGGGGGTCGCGTCGTCGGCGGGCGCGATGATCCAGTCGCTCAACCCAGACCTCGCGCTGATCGGCGATTTCGCCGCCGCGTGGTTCAACACGACGGAACCGCAACAGGCGGGCGGTCACGATCCGCAGAAGACGGGTTTCAATCTCCAGCAACTCGAGATGGCGCTGGGGGCGACGGTAGATACGTATTTCCGGTTCGACTCGAACATCGTGTTCAGCCAGTTCGGCGTCGAGATCGAGGAGGCGTATGCCACGACGCTCTCTCTGCCCGCCGGGTTGCAGGTCCGCGCGGGGCAGTTCCTGACGCGCTTCGGCCGCATCAACAACACGCACCCGCATTCGTGGGACTTCGTCGATCAGATGATCGTCGTCGGCCGATACTTCGGCGGCGAAGGCAATCGCGGGCTCGGTGTGGAGACGTCGATCCTGATGCCGCTGCCCTGGTACGTCGAGGTCGTCGGTTCCATGACGGAAGCGACCGGCGAGGCGAGCGCACGCAGCTTTTACGGCGCCGAGGATCTCGGCGTGCGCGACCTCGGCGACTTTCAGGATACCGCCGCCATCAAGCAGTTTTTCCCGCTTGGACCCGCCTGGTCGATGATGTGGGGGCTCTCCGGCGCGTTCGGTCCGAATCCCACCGGACGCGAAAACCGAACCGAGATCTACGGAACCGACCTGTACCTCAAATACCGTCCGATTTCGTCCAACAGCCCGCAAATGGTGGCGCTGCAGGTCGAGTGGATGCACCGCCGCCGGCAGATTCCCGATGACGTTCTGACCGATCACAGCGGCTACGCCTACCTGACGTGGCGCTTCGCCAAGCGCTGGACGACCGCCGGTCGATATGAATTCGGCAGTCAGACGACAAATCAGGACGGCAACGACGTGGTCGACCCGCTCGATCCGTTGTGGACCGATCCGCGCACGCGCGTCAGCGGTAACGTGACTTGGTGGCCGACGGAGTTTTCCCGGCTGCGTCTCCAGTATTCCCACGACATGGCCGTGTGGTTCGAAAAGGATCACGACGCCGTGTTTCTGGCCCTCGAAGTCGCAATCGGCGCCCACGGCGCCCACGCGTTTTAGGAGCGAACCCATGCGAAGGATCCTCCCCGGAATTCTGATGGTTGCGGCTCTCGTCGTGGGGATTTCCCCGGCGCGCGCGGACGTCACGGTCGTCGCGACGGTGCCCGATCTCGCCGCCATCGTTCGCGAGATCGGCGGTTCGTCGGTCCGCGTGGTTTCGTTGGCCGCGCCGACGCAGGACCCCCACTTTGTAGATGCAAAACCCAATCTCGCGCTCAAGCTCGCGAAGGCCGACCTTCTCGTGTACGTGGGGCTTGACCTCGAGGTCGGCTGGCTGCCGACGCTCATCGTGGGATCGCGCAACGCGTCGATTCAGGCGGGCGCGAAAGGGAATCTCGACTGCTCGAAGTTCGTGGAGTTGCTCGACGTGCCCGCGCAGAAGATCGAGCGAAGCATGGGGGACATCCACCCCGGTGGAAATCCGCATTATCTCCACGACCCGCGCCGCGCCCTCGCCGTCGCCGCGGGCATCGCCGCGAGGCTACAAGAGATCGACCCTGTGAACGCGACGGCGTACGCATCCGGGCTGGAGTCGTTTCGCGGGAAGCTCGGCGCGCGGATCGCCGGCTGGGCGAAGCGCATGGAACCGTGGAAGGGAACGCGCATCGTCACCTATCACAAATCCTTCGTGTACGTGGAAAACTGGCTCGGTTTGCAGACGGTGGAGCACGTGGAGCCCAAGCCCGGCATTCCCCCGAATCCACGGCACGTCCTCGACGTGATTCAGGCGGCGAAGACGAGCGGCGCGAAGGTCCTGTTGCAGGAGACTTACTACCCCGCTCAGACGTCGATGACGATCGCGGAAAAGTCGGGCCTGCGCGTCGTCGCCGTGAGCGCGGGCGCGGACTCTGAGGGCGGCCAAAGCTACGGCGACCGCGTCGAAGCGATGGTGAACGCGTTGGAATCGGCGCTGAAAGGAGGCGGAGCATGAGGCGGACCGCAATTCTTATCGCGGTGATTCTTTCGGGCATCGCCGCCGCCTCGTGCACGTTCGAGGACGGCAAGGGGTTTGCGACACTGAACGCATCGATGATCGCGTCGTGGACCGTGCCGGCCGATCGCGACGCGGGCAACGGCTGGCAGCGTCTGAACAACAGTTACGAGATCCGCCTCGTCGATGCGACGTTCACATTTGACCACATCGCCCTGGAGGCACTCGCGTCGTCCGATTCCGGCGACTCGACGACCTTCGATCCCGCGAATCCGCCCGCAGGATACTCGTTGTGCCACGGCGGACACTGTCACAGCGCGGAGGGCGAACTCGTGTCGTACGAGGACATCCAGGCGGAGATGGACGGCGGCGGGGGAAGCTCGGCTTACTCGGCGGTCGTTGCGTTACCGGTCGGCGAGTTCGATCTGGAGTCGCCGGCATCCCGGGATCTCGAATGCGACGCCGGTTGCGAACTGCCCGCAGCGAGCATCTCCCGGCTCAGAATCTCGCCGACGCGGCTGCGTCTCGCGGGCGACGTGCGCGGCGGCGCGGGCGGCGAAGCGCTTGCCGAGCCCGTTCGATGGTTCATCGACGTCGAACTCGCGCCGGACGACGCGATCGTGCACGCGGTGGACCTCGTCGTCGATCGCGACAAACGACCGAACATCGACCTCGCGATTGCGATCGTTCTCGGCCCCGATCTGCTCGACGATCTGGACTGGGCGGCGTACGCCGTGACCGACGGCGCGATCGATCTGGGCGCACAGCCGTCCGAACATGAAGGCGAAACCCTCGCCGATCACCTCGGCGAAAAGATCGTCGAACTGGAGCCCGACATTGACATCGAACGCACCGCCGACTGACGCCGCACCGCTCATCGCGTGCCGCGGACTGCGCATTGGTCACGGCGGCCGGGCTCTATTGCCGCCGATCGATCTCGACATCGGCGCGGACGAGTTTTGGGCGGTCATCGGGCGCAACGGCTCGGGCAAGAGCACGTTCATGAAGACGCTGCTCGGACTTCTGTCGCCCGTCGGCGGCGCGGCGCGACGAGGCCGCGACGACGTGCGTCTCACCTACATGCCGCAGGTGATGAGTCTGGAGCCGATGCTGCCGATCCGCGTCGACGATCTGGTGTTGTGGGGGCGTTTGCGGGGTTGGAATTTCCGGCGCCCAACGGCGTCCGCCGGCGATCGGCGCGCGCGAGATGAGGTGCTCGCGGAAATGGAGGCCGCGCATCTGGCGCATCGCGTATTTCGCGATCTTTCAGAAGGACAGAAGCAGCGCGTGCTCTTCGCGCGGCTGCTCGCATCGGGCGCGCACGTGGCGTTTCTCGACGAGCCCACCGCCGCCATGGACGCCGTCGCCGAGCGCGAAGCATTCCTGCGGCTTCGAGACTACGGACGGCGGCACCACGTGACCATCGTCGTCGTCAGCCACTTCATGGGGGTCGCGCGGGAGTGCGCGGACCAGGTGCTGTTTCTCGATCCCGACCACCAGGCCGTGGTGCAAGGCCCACCGGAAGACGTGCTCGCCTCGCCCGAATACCAACGGCGCTACGGGTCCGCCGAAATCGTCGACGAGAACGGCGGAGGAGAGATCGACGCGGGGTGCGCGTCATGAGTGCCGCACAGATGTTCGAGGCATACGGTGTCTTTCGCGAATCGATCCTGTGCGCCGCCATTGCCGGGGCGACGCTCGGTTTCCTCGGCGTTTACGTCGTGCTCCGGCGCGTCGTCTTCGTCAGCGCGGCGGTGACGCAGTCCGCGGGGCTGGGCGTCGCGCTCGCGTTCTTCGCGGGAATCCACCTGGGCGTCACGATCGACCCCATGGTGGGCGCGACCGTGCTCGCCCTGCTCGCGACGTTTGCACTCGCGATCGACACGTCGCGCCTGCGTCTGTCGCGCGAGAGCGTCGTGGGGCTCGTATACGCGGCTTCGGGCGGGATCGCGGTGCTGATCGGCGATCGCATCACGCAGGAAGCCCACGACATCCACGCGATTCTTTTCGGCAGCGCCGTGCTGGTGCGTTCGGTGGACCTGACGGTCGTCGCGGCGGTCGCGGGTGTGCTGCTCGCGGTCCACGTCTGGTGGTTTCGCGGCATCACGTTCGCGGTCTTCGATCCGATCACCGCACGTGTGCACGGTCTGCCCACGGGTCTGCTTTCGTTTCTGGTGCTGGTGTCGGTCGGCGTCATGGCGGGCGTGAGTGCACGGGCGCTGGGCGCGATGCCGGTGTTCGCGTTCTCGACGCTGCCCGCGATGGCGTCGCTGATGCTCGTCGATCGGCTCTCGGTCAATTTCGCGCTCGCCGCGCTGATCGGCGCTGCTGCGGGCGTCGCCGGATTCGCGTTCGCCTTCGTCACGCAGTTTCCCGTCGGTGCGTCGCAAACTGCGACGGCGGCCGCATTCACGGCCGCCGCGTTCGTCGTGGCGCTCGTTCGCAGGGCGGCGGCGACCCGCCGGTAGGGGCGCTACTTACCGACGATCTCGCCGCAGGTGAGCATTTCGGCGCCGTAGTACGGGTTGCGAATGTCCTTGCCTTTTTGCAGCCACGAACCCGGGTACATGGAGCAATAGACGACCGTCGCCGGTTTCGTGGACTGGTGCTCGACCCACATCACCATCGGCTTCGAAAGCTCCGCGAACGCCTTTCGTGCCGTCTTGATATCCGCCGCGGCCTGAATCTTTTTCGCCGCGTCGGGCACCTTTTGCGCGATCCCCTGATAGTGCTTCGCGTGCTCGGGAGCGGCATTCGATGCATCGAGCTTGGCCGACAGCGTAACGATGGCTCCCGCCGCTGCCGCGACGCCGTCCATCTTGTCCGACGCCAGTGTGTCGCCGATCTTCAGGTACTCGGCGAGGACGAGGTTCATCTGCTGATCGAAAGATTCCTGCGACGCGAAGCCGGGGGTCGCGAACGAGGCGACCAGCGCGAGCGCCGCGACCGCGAAGCGTGCGAATTTCATGGAGACTCCTTTCGGCGAAAGCGCCCGGGTCGGGTGTCGCGTGAATCTTTAGCAGGGATCGGGCCAACTGGCGTATCCCGCGATTCGCCAAGGATTTCGGCCGTGTTCGAGACGGATCGGCCGGGTGATCGTGTGCGTGGCGAAGAATATTGCTCGGACTGTGCAATATTCTACAGCGCGCGGGTCGGCCACTGGCGACCTCCCGCGAACCGGTGTATGCGTAGCGAACCACCCCAGCGCGAGGGACACTTTTCGTGAGTGAGACGGTCCTCCTCATCGATGATGACGAGAGCTTTCGCGAGGTGACGCGTTTTCACCTCGAGGAGGAGGGCTACGTCGTTCGGGGCGCGGCCGACGGCGAGGTGGGGCTGCGTTCCTTCGAAGAGAGTCCGACTGCCGTCGTCATCACCGACCTGAAGATGCCGAAGATCGACGGGATGGAACTGTTGCCGCGCCTGCTGGCACGCTCGCCGGAAGTGCTCGTGATTGTGGTCACGGCGTTCGGCGATGTGGCCTCGGCGGTGGCGGCGATGAAAGCGGGCGCGTTCGAGTTCCTTCCCAAGCCCTTCGATCGAGATCACCTGAAGCTCACGGTGCGGCGCGCCTTCGAGCACGCGGCGCTGCGTCGCGAGGTGCGCGAACTGAAAGGGCGGCTCGGCGACAGCGCGGGAAAGGAACTGCTCTTCCGATCCGACGCGATGGAGCGCGTGGTCGAGGTCGCCGACCGCGTGGCCGGGGCGGACGTCACCGTGCTGATCCTCGGCGAAAGCGGCACGGGCAAGGAACTCGTGGCGCGGCGCATCCATCGCATCAGCCCGCGCGCGGCGGGACCCTTCGTCGTCGTCAACTGCGGAGCGATCCCGCGCGATCTGCTCGAGGACGAGCTTTTCGGCCACGTCAAGGGAGCATTCACGGGTGCGACGCGCGACCGGCGCGGGCGTTTCCTGCAGGCCGATGGCGGCACGATCGTTCTCGACGAAATCGCCGAATTGCCCGCGGATCTTCAGACGCGGTTGCTGCGCGTGCTGCGGGAGCGCGTGGTCGACGTCGTCGGCCGCGACGCCTCGGTGCCGGTGGATATCCGCGTCATCGCGGCGACGAACCGCGACCTCGAACACGCGGTGGCCGAGGGGACGTTTCGCGAGGACCTCTTCTACCGCCTCAACGTGTTGCCGCTACGCATCCCTCCGTTGCGCGAGCGTCCCGAGGATATCCTGCTGCTCGTGCGGCACTTCCTTGCCCGATACGGCGGATCGACGGAGTGGACGATTCCGGCGGGAGCGACGGCACGACTCGAGTCGCTGCCCTGGCGCGGCAACGTGCGCGAACTCGAAAACCTCTGCCAGCGCGTCGCGCTGCTCTCGCCGGGGCGCGAGATGAGCGAGGAGTTTCTGCCACCCGCGCCCGAGTCGGTGCGTGTTCGTGGCGACTCGGACCTGGCGATGATCGCGGCGGGGCGGATCGAGTTGCCGCCGGGCGGGGTGTCGCTCGAAGCGCTCGAGCGCGACATCATCGTGCACGCCTTAGAACTGAACGGCCACAACCAGAGCCGCACGGCGCGATTCCTGCAAATCCCGCGTCACGTGCTGCTGTACCGAATCGAAAAATTCGGGATCGCGTCGCCGCCCGGCCGCGAACCGGGAGCGTAGGGAGTTGGCCTTGCTGTCACGCGTCGATCGGGTGGGGTGGCGAGCGCTCGTGTCGGCGCGGGCGTGGATGCTGCTGTGGATCCCCATCGCACTCGTCTCCGCCGCGCACTACACGACGGGTACCTCGTTTCACTGGCTGCACGACATCTTCCGCCGGCTCTACTACATCCCCATCATCCTCGGCGCGTTCGTCTTCGGGCGACCGGGAGCGCTGGGGGCCTCGATCGCGGCGTCGATCGCCTACGCACCGCACGCCTTCACCACGTTTTTCGTGCAGGACCCCGCGCACGGCACGGAGAAAGTGCTCGAGATCCTGCTCTACAACGTCGTCGCGTTTATCACGGGAACGCTGGCCGATCGCGAGCACCGCGAACGAGTGCGTCAGGAGGAGACGGCACACAGGCTTCGGGAATCGCTCGAGGATGTGCGTCTCATGGAGCGGCAACTCATCCGCGCGGGGCGCTTGCAGTCGCTGGGTGAGATGACCGCCGGGCTCGCGCACGAGATCAAGAATCCGCTGGCGTCGCTCAAGGGTGCGGTCGAAATCATCTCCGACGAAATTTCCGAAATGTCGCCCCGGCGGAAGATGGTGGAGATCCTGCGCAAGGAAATCGACCGCCTCAACGATCTGCTGGAGAGGTTTCTCAGTTTCGCGCGGCCCTCGGGACTCCATCGCGCGGATGTGCCGCTCGCGGAGGTGGCCGCGCACGCCATCGCGCTCGTCGAATCGACCTCGCGAGTTGGCGGCGTCACCGTTGCGCTGGCGCCCGGCGAGGATTCGGTCGTCGTATCGGGGGATCGCGACAAGATCGCGCAGGTGGTCTTCAACCTGCTCATCAACGCGGTACAGGCGACCGTGAGCGGCGGCACGGTCAGGGTGCGCTGCGAACGCGCCACACGCGCGCGTCGCAGTTTCGGGGTACTGGTGGTCGAAGATACCGGTCCGGGTCTCGCCGAGGAAATCCGCGAAAAGATCTTCGATCCGTTTTTCACGACGAAGGAAGACGGAACCGGTCTCGGTCTTTCCATCGCGGCGCGCATCGCCGACGAGCATCAGGGATTCATCGAGGCCGACAACCGGCCTGAGGGCGGCGCGGTCTTTCGTCTCCTTCTCCCGCTTTCTTAAGGCGGATTGCTGACGGGCCATGCGTCCCGTGAAGCATATCCTTCAACTGCCGAATATTCTTCAGTGTGCCACGCAACTCGCGGACTGTCGATTTCCAACTTAGTGAATTCATTAGACTTACTCTGCGGCACGGGGGTTGCACTTCATTTTCTAGGGTCGGCGATCCGGTCCGACAGGGAATCGCGAAATGATTCACAAATCCGTCGTCTGGACCGTGGTCATCGCCGGCCTCGCATTCGTTGCAGGCGGATGGGCTTCCGCGGATGAATCCGCGCCGCCGATCGAAGAACTGGTCGCAGCCGCGCTCGCGAACTCGCCCATGATTGCGGCGCAGCGTGCGCGACTCGGCGCGGCGCTCGAATTCGTCTCCCCCGCGGGTGCGCTCGAAGATCCGATGCTCGAGACTGGGGGGGCCTTTGCGGTGATGGACGGCGAGCCGGAATTTTCGACGGCGACGCTGGAACTGAGCCAGGAGATTCCGCTCGGCGGTCAACGCGGAATGAGGCGGGACGCGGCCTCCGCCGACGCCGATGCGCGGCGCGTCGCTCTCGTGCGCACCGAGCGCGAGATCGCCATGAACGTGCGCATGGCCTACGCGGAACTCTACGAACTCGACCGCGAGATCGCGTACCTCGCGGCCGCGCGCGAACACCTGAAACTGATTTCGGCCGCCGCCGCCGCGCGCTACGCCGCGGGCGAGTCCGATCAGGAGGCGCTGCTCAAGGCGCAGATCGCCGTGTCGCGGTTGATGGAGCGCCAGGCTGAGCTCGACTCCGAACGCGCGGTGCTCGTCGCCGAAATGAACCGCCTGCTCGACCGGTCCGGCGACGCGCCGCTCGGAACCGTCGCCGGGCTTCCCGAGATCGAGTGGCCGGCGTGGGCCGACGAGAGTGTCGCTCCGACCACTCCCGACGTGCGCGAGCGCGAGGCGGGGATTGAGGCTTCGGAGCATCGGCGCGACGCGGCGAAAAAGGATCTGTGGCCCGATCTGATCGTCGGTGTGGGCGGCGGTGTCGAGCGCAACTGGGTGGACGGCGGGCAAATGCCGATGGGCATGGCACGGCTCGGCATCACGTTGCCGATCTGGCAGGCCGCGCGGCAGCGTCCCATGATCCGCGCCGCCGAGCAGGAGCGCGCGATGGCCGCGGCCGAAAAACGCGACGCGGAGGCCACGGCGCGATCAGCCCTGACGAGGCTTCGCGCGGGTTGGCAGAAGACGAATCGCCAGGTGACGCTCTTTCGCGAGGCCATCGTCCCGCAGACGCACGCCGCTCTCGACGCCGCTCGCGCGGCTTATCTGGCGGGGCGCGGCGATTTTTCGATGGTCGTCGAAGACTTCAACATGTGGCTCGACGCCCGCGTGGAACTCGCGGGCCGGGAAGCCGAGCGCTATCGGATCTGGTCGGAGCTCGACGCGCTGCGCCCCATGGATGCGGGCGGGAAATAGGAACGGCACATGAGTCGACGAACAACCTTCATTCTTTTCGCATGCGTGCTGCTCGTCGCGGCGGCGCTCGTCGCCGGGTGCGGTGCGTCGAGCGATACGGCGAAAAAGTTCCACTGCCCCATGCACCCAACCTACATTTCCGATCGCCAGGGCGATTGCCCGATCTGCGGAATGCGCCTCGTACCGATCGAAAGCGAATCGGACCACGTGAGCGCCACCCCCGCGCCCGCGACGCACGACGTGTACACTTGCCCGATGCACGCGCAGGTCGTTTCGGACGAGCCGGGCGAGTGCCCCATCTGCGGTATGGATCTGGTGAAACGCGAAAGCGCGCCGGACGCCCACGCCGGCCACGACGCGGCGGGCGGGGTGGACGGCATGTCGACGGTAGAACTCGCGGGAACGGCGCTGAACCTTTCGGGAATCAAGACCGCCATCGCAAGACGCGATCGCCTCGCGGGGTCGGTGCGTGCGGTGGGAACGGTCGCGGCCGACGAGCGGCGCGTGCGCGTCGTGCACACCAAGGTCGAGGGCTACGTCGAGAAACTCCACGCAAATTTCACGGGCGGGCAGGTGCGCCGAGGCGATCCGATCATGGCGATCTTCTCGCCGGAACTCCTCGCCACGCAGCAGGAATACCTGCGCGCGTACAAGACGGCGCAGCAGTTCGCGGCGTCGTCCATCGAAGAGGTGCAGGAGGGCGGCAAGGAGCTCATCGCAGCGTCGCGACGGCGTTTGGAACTCTTTGACGTGCCCGAAAGCTTCATCCATCAACTCGAAACAACGGGCGAGTCAAAGCGCACCGTGACGCTCGTCGCGCCGGTGTCCGGTTACGTGACGGGCAAAGACGTCTTTGAAGGGCAACGCGTCGAGCCGGGGATGCCGCTGTACACGGTGACCGATCTGTCGCGCGTGTGGGTGGAGGTGGACATCTACGAGTACGAGGCGCGGCGGGTCACGGTCGGAGCGCCCGCGACGATCGCGCTCGCCTTCGATCCCGACACGCGGATCGCGGCGAAGGTCGCGTACGTCAATCCGACGCTGAACGCCGAGAGCCGCACGCTGAAGGTGCGTTTCGATGTGCCGAATCCCAAACTCGTTCTCAAGCCCGGGATGTTCGCAAACGTCGAACTCGAAACCGGCGGCGACGAGGGCATCGTGATTCCCGACTCGGCCGTGCTCGACACCGGCGCACGGCAGGTCGTGTTCGTCGAGACGGCGCCGGGCCAATACGAGCCGCGCGAGGTGAAGGTCGTCGCGAAGTCGAACGACATGGTGCAAATCAGCGAAGGCGTGCGCGACGGTGAGCGCGTCGTGACGACCGCGAACTTCCTGCTCGATTCCGAGTCGCGCATCAAGGCCGCCATCGCCGGATCGGGCGGCGATGCGAGCCATGCGCACTGACGGGGCGGCATCGTGATCAAGCGGATCATCGAATTTTCCGCCACGAATCGCGCGCTGGTGCTGATCGGCGTGGGGACTCTCGTCGCGCTCTCGATCTACACCCTCAAGGTGATTCGGCTCGACGCGCTGCCGGACCTCTCCGACACGCAGGTCATCATCTACTCCAAGTGGGATCGCAGCCCCGACATCATCGAGGATCAGGTCACGTATCCCATCGTCTCCGCGCTGCTCGGCGCGCCGCAGGTCAAGGCGATTCGCGGATTTTCGGACTTCGGTTTCTCGTACGTGTACGTGATCTTTCACGACGGCACCGACATCTACTGGGCACGCAGCCGCGTAATGGAATACCTGTCGAAAATTCAGGCGCGGTTGCCGGACGGCGTGCAGACGGAACTCGGCCCCGACGCGACCGGCGTCGGCTGGGTGTTTCAGTACGCACTTGTCGACAAGTCGGGCACGCACTCGCTCGACGAGCTACGTTCGTACCAGGACTGGCACTTGCGCTACGCGCTGCAATCTGTGCCCGGCGTGGCCGAGGTCGCGTCGATCGGCGGCTACGTGCGCCAATACCAGATCACGGTCGATCCCAACCGCCTCGCGGCCTACGGCGTCATGATCGACGAGGTGATGATGGCCGTGAAGGCGTCGAACAACGAGGTCGGCGGGCGGCTGATCGAGTGGGCCGGCGCGGAATACATGGTGCGCGGCAAAGGCTACGCAAAGAGCATCGCGGACTTCGAGCAGATCGTCGTCAAGGCGAACGGCGGCGTGCCCGTGCTGCTGCGCGACGTGGCGAACGTGGCGATCGGCCCGGAGATGCGGCGCGGCATTTCGGATCTCGACGGCCAGGGCGACGCGGTCGGCGGCATCGTGGTGATGCGCCACGGCGAGAACGCGCTGAACGTGATCGAGCGCGTGAAGGAAAAGATCGCATCGCTCGGGCCGGCGCTGCCGCCGGGCGTGGAGATCGTGACGACCTACGATCGCTCCGACCTCATCCACCGGGCGATCGAGACGCTGCGCGACAAGCTGCTCGAAGAGATGATCATCGTCTCGCTCGTCATCATGCTCTTCCTGTGGCACGTGCCGTCTTCCATCGTTCCGATCATCACGATTCCCGTCTCGGTGATCCTCTCGTTCATCCCGCTTTATCTCATGGGGATCACGGTCAACATCATGTCGCTCGCGGGCATCGCCATCAGTATCGGCGTACTGGTGGACGGCGCGATCGTCGAGGTCGAAAACGCGTACAATCGCATCTACCACTGGAAAACCGATCGAAAACGCCGAATGGAAGCGGGCGAGCCGGTCGGCGACGAGGACGTCGAGTTCCACCACGTTCGTCTCGAAGCGCTGAAAGAAGTCGGCCCGTCGGTCTTCTTCTCGCTGCTCGTCATCGCCGTCGCGTTCCTGCCGATCTTCACGCTGGTCGATCAGGAAGGCCGGCTCTTCAAGCCGCTCGCGTATTCCAAGAACCTCGCGATGGCGCTCGCGGCGCTGCTCGCGATCACGCTCGATCCCGCGCTGCGCATGCTTTTCGCGCGCATCCGCCCCTTCGAGTTTCGGCCGCGCGCGCTCGCCCGCGTCGCGTCAGCGACGTTCGTCGGCCGGTACCACTCCGAAGAGCAACACCCGATCAGCCGCGCGATCTTCCGCGTGTACGAGCCGGTCTGCCGAGCGGTGCTGCGTCATCCGTACAAGACGATCGGCGCGGCGTTCGGCCTCGTCGCGCTCAGCCTGCCGATGTACTTCCGGCTCGGCACCGAGTTCATGCCGCCGCTGCATGAGGGCTCGATCCTCTACATGCCCACCACGCTGCCCGGCATCTCCGTGACGCAGGCGCGCGAACTGCTCGACACGCAGGACCGTGTTCTCAAATCGTTCCCCGAGGTCGAGCGCGTGTTCGGCAAGGCGGGTCGCGCGGAAACCTCCACCGATCCCGCGCCGTTTTCGATGATGGAAACGACGGTGATCCTGAAGCCGGAACACGAATGGCGCGCGAAGCCGCGCTGGTATTCGCCGTGGGCGCCCGCGTGGGTTCAGGCGGTGCTGCGTCCCATCTGGCGCGACCGCATCTCGTGGGACGAGCTGATCGACGAGATGGACCGCGCGATGCGCATTCCCGGCGTCACGAACGCGTGGACCATGCCCATCAAGGCGCGCATCGACATGCTCTCGACCGGCGTGCGCACGCCCATCGGCATCAAGGTCTTCGGTGACGACCTCGCCGAGATCGAACGCGTCGGCACGCGGCTCGAAGGCATTTTGCGCGACGTGCCCGGCACGCGCAGCGTTTTCGCCGAGCGCGTGGCTGGCGGGTACTTCGTCGATTTCGAGCCGCGCCGCGACGAGATGGCGCGCCTCGGCGTGACGATCGAGTCGCTGCAAACGGTCATCATGACGGCGATCGGCGGCGAGAATGTTACGACGACCATCGAGGGCCGCGAGCGCTATCCCGTCAACATCCGCTACCCGGCGGAACTGCGCGACGACGTGGACCAGCTCGGCCGCGTGCTCGTCGCTACGCCCACGATGGCGCAGGTGCCGCTGGCGCAGCTCGCCGACATCCGGCTCGTGCAGGGTCCGTCGATGCTGCGCAACGAAAACGGATTCCTCGCGGGCTACGTGTACGTGGACATCGAGGGCCGCGACATCGGCGGCTACGTCGCCGACGCAAAAAGGGCCGTGGCGGCGCATCTCGAGCGCACGCCGGGTGTATCGCTGCAATGGAGCGGTCAGTTCGAGAACATGCTACGCGTGCGGGAGCGGCTGCGGATCGTCGTGCCGATCACGCTCGTGCTCATCTTTTTGCTGCTGTATTTCAACACGCGCAGTGCGTTCAAATCCGCCGTCGTGATGCTCGCGGTGCCGTTTTCGGCGATCGGCGCGATCTGGCTTTTCTACCTGCTCGACTACAACGTCTCGATCGCGGCGTGGGTGGGCATGATCGCGCTGCTCGGCCTCGACGCCGAGACGGGCGTCTTCATGCTGCTTTTCCTCGACCTGTCGTATGACGAGGCGAAGCGTCGCGGCGAATTGCGGAGCGAATCCGAACTCGACGAGGCGATCGTTCACGGCGCGGTTAAGCGCGCCCGCCCGAAGATGATGACGGTAGCCTCCGCCTTTATGGGCCTACTGCCGATCATGTGGTCCACGGCGACCGGCACCGATGTGATGAAACGCATCGCCGCGCCGATGATCGGCGGCCTCGCCACGTCATTCATCCTCGAACTCGTTGTGTATCCCGCCATCTACAAGGTGTGGAAGCAGCGGACCGACATGAAACGGGCGGCGTTGCAATCGGGCTCTGTTTCCCCGGCGGCGTGAACGGGCGCGCCCTTGCCCGAACTTCGCGTCGCATGGTAACGAGATCCGTCACGGGGGAGCCCATGTCCGACTTCCGGACCATGCTGATCGTCAATCCCAACTCGGCCAACGGCGCGACGAAGCGCAACTGGACCCGGATCGAAACAGCCGTGCGTGCTCGCCTGCCGGTCTTCGATACCCGCATGACGGAACGCCCCGGCGACGCGACGACGCTCGCGCGTCGGGCCATCCACGATGGCTACGAGATGATCGTCTCGGTCGGCGGCGACGGCACGAACAACGAGATCGTCAACGGGTTTATCGAGAACGACCGCGTCATCAATCCCGATGCCGTCTTCGCGACGATTCCGCAGGGCACCGGAGGCGACTTTCGGCGCACCATCGGTGTTCCCAAGGACTTTCGCGAAGCGGCGGCATTTCTTCCCGGCCGCGACGCGAAGCGCATTGACGTGGGACGCATGACGCTCGTGAAGAAGAGCGGTGAGCCCGCAGTGCGTTACTTCATCAACATTGCGAGCTTCGGGGTCGGCGGGCTGATCGACGACACGGTGAACCGCACGACGAAGGCTCTGGGCGGCTTCGCGAGTTTCCTCATGGGCTCGGTTCGCGCCATGGCGGCGTACAAGAACCAACGCGTGCGCATTCGCGTCGACGGTCGCGACATGGGCGAACGCACGATCTTTTCCGTTGCCGTCGCGAATGGCCGCTATTTTGGCGGCGGTATGATGGGCGCGCCGAGCGCCGAAATCGACGACGGCCTGTTCGACGTGCTCTTCATGGGAGACCTGGGCGCGTACGACCGATACGTCCGGCTCATGTCGATCTACAGGGGCGAACACCTGAAGATGACGAAGATCGAGACGCTTCGCGCCAAATGCGTCGAAGCCGAGGCCGACGAGCCCGTCTATCACGACGTGGACGGCGAGGGGCTCGGCACGTTGCCGTCTCGCTACGACATTCAGCCGTCCGCGATCCGACTCAAGCTGCGCGCCGGGAGCGGGGCATGACGATCGCGCGCGTCGGGCTCGTGCAGATGGAGTGCAGCGAAACGGTTGAAATCAACCGCGACCGCGCCGAGACGGGCATCCGCGAGTGCGTTGCGCGCGGTGCGAACGTCGTGTGCCTTCAGGAACTGTTCACCACGCCCTATTTCTGTCGCGAGCTTCGCGAGCGGTACTTCGACTGGGCCGAACCGCTGGACGGACCGACGACGGCGCGATTTATCGATCTCGCGCGCGAACTTGGTGTGGTGCTGGTGCTCCCATTTTTTGAGAAGCGCGCCGCGGGGCTCTATCACAACAGCGCGGTCGTGATCGACGCCGACGGCGCGGTGCGCGGCGCGTATCGCAAGATGCACATTCCGCACGATCCAGGATTCGAGGAGAAATACTATTTCTCGCCGGGCGATCTGGGCTTTCGCGTGTTCGACACAGCGGCGGGTCGAGTTGCCGTGCTGATCTGTTGGGACCAGTGGTTCCCCGAGGGTGCGCGCCTCGCCGCGCTCGCGGGCGCGCATCTCGTGTTCTACCCGACGGCGATCGGATGGAAGCCCGCGAAGCCCGACGAATACGCGGCGTACCTGGATGCATGGATGACCGGCATGCGCGCGCACGCGATCCACAACGGCCTCTTCGTCGTCGCCGTCAATCGCGTCGGCATCGAGCACGAGGTGCGTTTCTGGGGCCATTCGTTCGTGGCTGATCCGCTCGGCCGCGTGATCGGCGTTGCGGGCGAGGGCGCCGAAAACTCCGTGGTCGATTGCGACCTCGACCTCATCGAAACCACGCGGCGCGGATGGCCATTTTTGCGCGACCGGCGCATCGACGCCTACACCGATCTGACGAGACGATTCATCGATGACTGACAAGACGAATCTTCGCACACCAAGCGAAATCGGATTCCGCATGCCCGGGGAATGGGAGACGCACGAGGCCACCTGGCTGACGTGGCCGCACGACCCGGGCACGTGGCCGGGCAAGGTCGAGATCGCGCGGCAGGTGATGGCGCGGTGGGTCCGTGAGATCACGCGCGTTCGCCCCGGCGCGAAACGCCGCCAAGAGATCGTGAACGTGATCGCCCGCGACGACGCCATGCGCGGCGAGATCGAGACGACACTCGCCGATTGGGACATCGACGCGGCGGCGGTGAAGATTCACGCGATCCCCAACAACGATGTGTGGATTCGCGACTACGGCCCGATCTTCATCACGCGCGACGGCGACCCCGGCGACGGCCTCGGGTGTCTCGCGGTCGTCGATTGGGATTTCGATGCGTGGGGCGGCAAGGGCGAGAAGTACTACGGCGAATCGCTCGGCCTCGACAATCAGGTTTCCGCGAAGATCGCCGATCTCGTCGGCGTACCGCGCTTCGTGCCGGGCGAGGTGCTCGAAGGCGGCGGCATCGAGGTGGACGGCGAGGGCTCGCTCATGGCGGCGACGCAGTGTCTGCTCGCCATGCGCGAGCGCACTGGCGGTTCGCTCGACGAACGACGAACGCACTTGGAGCGCGCGCTGAGCGAGTTTCTCGGGGTGCGTCATTTCGTGTGGGTGGACAACGTGGACTTCGAGGGCGACGACACCGACGGGCACATCGACAACCTCGCTCGCTTCGTCGCGCCGGGCCGGATTCTCACGGTGACGTGCGACGATCCGAAGGACCCGCTGCACGATCCGCTCCGGCGGCATCTCGACGCGCTGCGCGCGAAGACGGACATCACGGGACGCCCCTTCGACATCGTCACCGTGCCGCTGCCCGCCGCGTTTCGCTACCGGTGCCTGCGCGACGGGGCGCGCGAGCGTTGGCGCTACCCCACGAGCTACGCGAATTTCTACATTGCCAACAACGTCGTACTCGTCCCGACCTATGCCGACGAAAACGACCGCCGGGCGCTCGACGCGATTGCCGCGTGTTTTCCCGACCGCGCCGTCGTCGGCATCGACTGCTGCGATTACATCCTGGGGCAGGGCGCCATCCACTGCTCCACGCAGCAGCAGCCCGAAAGCTTCTGAAGCACAAGAGAAAAGGACGGGCGAACCCCCGTCCTCCTCTCGAAATGTTCATGGAATTGTTTACGCCGCGTAGATGTCCTGAATCTTTCGCAGCAGCGCGACGGCTTCGTCCATCGGGCGCTGGAACGCGTTGCGGCCCATGATCGAGCCGAACCCGCCGCCGTCCTTGATGCCCTGGATTTCCTGCAGAATCGCCGCCTCGTCCTTGGCCTCACCACCGGAGAAGATGACCACGCGCCGCCCGTTGAACGCCGACTGCACGACGTGGCGGACGCGCTCGGCGAGCGTGCCGACGGGGATCTGGTACTTCTCGTAAACCTTGCGTGCCGCTTCCTGCTCGATGTGCGCCGTCGGCGGCTTCACCTTGATGACGTGCGCGCCGAGCTGCGCCGCGATTTGGGCCGCGTAAGCGATGACGTCGATTGCCGTCTCGCCCTGCTTCGACAGATTGCCGCCGCGCGGATAGCTCCACACGACCGTGAGCAGACCGACCGAGCGCGCTTCCTCGGTGAGTTCGCGCAGTTCCTCGAACATCGGATTCCGCTCGCCGGAGCCGGGGTAGATCGTGTATCCGATCGCCGCGCAACCGAGGCGAAGCGCCTCGCCGACCGAACCCGTGACCGCGGAGCAGGGCTCGCCGCCGGTGGCGAGCGAGTCGGAATTGTTGAGCTTGAGAATCAGCGGAATCTGGCCCGCGAACTCCGCGGCGCCCGCCTGCAGGAAGCCCAGCGGCGCGGCGTAGGCGTTGCAGCCGGCCTTGAGCGCGAGCTTGAAGTGATACTCGGGATCGTAGCCCTCGGGATTGGGCGCGAAGCTGCGGTGCGGGCCGTGCTCGAACCCCTGATCGACGGGCAGAATCAGCAGTTTGCCGGTACCGCCGAGGCGGCCGTGCTCGAGCAGGCGATAGAGGTTGGCCAGGCAGCCGGGGCTTTCGCTGGCGTAATAACTCAGGATGCGTTTGGTATGACGGGACATCGCTGACCTCCGTTACGAGTTGCGTTTTCGGATGAGGACCGTGCGGTCGATTTCGACGACTTTCTCCTTGACCTTGCCGTCCTTCTTGTCGCGCTCCGGCGTGAACAGATCCGCGCCCGCGTCGAGCAGTTCGGCGGGATCGACATTTTTCACGCCCACGAGCCGGAATGTGATCTTGCCGTAGCGTGCGTTGAAATTGTCTTTCGCGAGCACCTTCTGCGCGGCGCGGATCGTGTCGCCCGCGAGCACCGGCGCAGGGTGGGCGCCGTTGTCGAAGCCGAGATTCCACACGACCTGCCCGCCGGTGTCGCGCGCGGCCAGCGCGTGCGTGAAGCCGAGAACCAGCCCGCCGTACACCACGCGGTCCTTGGCGAAACTGCGCGTCTCGCAGTATTTGGCGTCGAAGTGCAGCGGGTGCGTGTTGCGGAAAATCGTTGTGAGCTGCATGTGCTCGCTCACGCCCACCGTGCGGCCGATGTCGTGCACGATCACGTCGCCGACGGCGAAATCCTCGTAGTAGCCGCCGAAATACGCGGCGTTCGCGTTCGCGCCGAACTTCGCATCGTCCAGCAGGACGGGGTATCGCGTCACCGGTTGCGGGATTTCAAAGTCCTTTACCGGCGCGAGCGGCGAGCCCTCGACCTTTCCGTTCGGGATCAGCGCCATGCGCTCGAACACGCACACCGGCACGTTGTCCTGATTCCAAAGCGTGGTGCGCACGTGGACGGTGCCGCGGTCGCCGCTGCCGGCGAGCTTGGTGCCCAGCACCTCGGTCGCCGCGGTGATCGTGTCGCCCACATATGCGGGATTCGGGTAACGCACGTCGATATACGCGAGATGCGCGATGGCCTGTTCCGAGACGTCGAGCACCGAGAACGACAGGCCGAAGTTGAGCAGCACGAGCGGATGCACAACGCGTCCCGTGAAGCCGAGCGACTGCGCGAACGGGTCGCTCGTGCACACGGGCATCGCTTCCATGAAGCTGGCCGCGCAAAACGCGATCACGCCGCCGTCGAGCGTCACATCCCACGGATGGCGGAAGATGTCGCCCGGGACGAAGTCCTCGAGCCTGCGACCATAAACGTGCCGAATCGCCATGACCTCTCCTTTTCGTCGCGGCGCGCGCCGCGTTTCGTTTCAGTCTTCCAGCAGCCGCCGCGCGATGACGTGCGCCTGAATCTCGTTCGCGCCTTCGAAGATCGAGAGCACGCGCGAATCGCAGAAGATGCGGCTGATGGGATATTCCTCGGCGTAGCCGTTGCCGCCGTGGATTTGCAGACCCGCGTCGGAAACGAAAAACGCCACCTTGGTCGCGAGCAGCTTCGCCATGCCCGCTTCGAGATCGCAGCGCTTGCCGCTTTCCTTCATGCGCGCGGCAAAATACGTGAGCTGGCGGGCGACCTGCGTGTCGACCACCATCCGTGCGATTTTTTGATGAACGCGGGGGAAGTCGAAAATCTGCCGACCGAACTGTTTGCGCTCGGTGGCGTAACGGTACGCGAGTTCCATCGCCGCCCGCGCGAGGCCGATGCCGCGCGCCGCGGTCTGGATCCGCGCCGATTCGAACGTCGCCATGAGCTGCTTGAAACCGTTGCCTTCCTGCCCGCCGAGCAGAGCGTCGGCCGCGACGGGGTGGTCGTCGAAGCTGATCTCGTACTCTTTCATCCCGCGATAACCGATGACCGGAATCTCGCTTCCCTCGATGGTTTTGTCGGGAAACGGATTGTCCTCGGTGCCCCGCGTTTTGGTCGCGAGGAACATCGACAGACCCTTGTATCCCGGCGCGTCCGACGTGCGCGCAAGCACGGTCATCAGATCGGCGCGCGAGCCGTGCGTGATCCACGTCTTCTGGCCGGAGAGCCGCCACGAGCCGTCGGCCTGCTTCGTCGCGCGCGTTTTGACGCTCGCGAGATCGGACCCGACGTTGGGTTCGGTAAACACGGCGGTGGACATCACCTCGCCGGCCGCGAGGCGGGGCAGCCACTCGGCTTTTTGCTCCTCGGTGCCGCCGGTGATGATGAGCTCGCCCGCGATCTCGGCACGCGTGCCCAGCGACCCGACGCCGATATAGCCGCGCGAGAGTTCCTCGGTCACGATCACCATGCCCATCTTACCCAGTTCGGTGCCGCCGTACTGCTCGGGGATGGTGATGCCGAAAACGCCCTGTTCCGCGAGTTGCGAAACGATTTCGAGCGGGATCAGTTCGTCTTTGCGGTGCACGTGTTCGGCGATCGGCGCGACGACCTGATCGGAAAACTTCTGGAACTGCGCCTGCACGTCGCGAAGGATCTCGTCGTCGATCCCGAAGTCGCCGAATGACCCGCGCGATTCCACCAGCTCGGCGATCGCCGACAGGATCGCCGTGCCGCCCGCGATCTCGATCAGTTTCACGCACTCCGGCGTGCGCAGAACCTCGCGCACGACCGCGTCGTCGATGCCGATCTCGGTCGCGGCGATCTGCTCCAGGCCGGAGATGTCCGAGCCGTACGTCCATCGACGCAGCGCCCCGGCCACGTATGCCGAGGCGATGAGAAGTTCCAGATCGCTCGGCTTTCCGGCGGCCCGGGTGCGTTTGGCGTATTCGACGATTTCGCGCGCGCCATACAGCTCGCATGCAAAGTACGCGAGGCCGTGCGCCGGTTGCTGATAGGCGTTCAGCAACTCGCCGTCGAGCGTTCCCTTCGCGCCCGTGACTCGCGGTTTGAGGTAGGCGCGCGCGCGATCGAACGCGGTCTGAAGCGCGGCCACGCCGGCTTCGAGGAGCGCAATATCTGGCGGCGACCAGGTGATGTCGGGTTTGCAGATCACGCGGTGCTCCTTATTCCACGACGACGCCGAGTTCGTCGATGATCGCCCGCTCGACCTGACCGCGCAGATAGGCCTGCTTGATCAGGGCGAGGTTGATGCGGTTCGTCGCGCGGTCGGCCATCTTGCCGTCGATCATGACCGCGCCCTTGCCTTCCTTTTCGGCTTGGTGGAACAAGCGAATTTCGCGGATCGCGCCGTCGAGCGTTTCCTGCGCGATGGCGAAGGTTTGAATCGCAATTTCCGTCTGGGCGGGGATGCCCGTCCACTTGCCGGAGAATCCGTACAGGTACGCGAGTTCGGCGTCGCGGCGACATTCGTCGAGTGCGGCCTGCTTCTGCTCCTCGGTCTTTTCCTTCGTGGGGTAGTTGAGCGTCATCTCGGCGATGGCGGGAATGCCCACGCTCGCCGCGGCCTTGACGATGCGGCAACGCACGTCGTTCACGATCGGATGATCGGCGCGGTACAGGTGCGGCAGGAAACCGAGGCTGCCCCAGTAATCGAACGCGCCGAAAATCAGCGCGCGCAGGCGGCGGCTGGCCTTGGCGATCTCGAAGACCGCGCGCTCGGCGTTGACCGACTCGATCAGCACCTGAAAGGTCAGCTTGCCGTGTGGCAGGTTGCCCGCGTACTCGAGTTCGGTCAGCACCTTGTCGATCGACTCGACCTCTTCGGGGCTTTCGATTTTCGGGAAAATGAGACCGTCGATATCCGCCCCGGCGTGCGAAACCACGGCGGCGATGTCCTCGAAGTCGGGGTCGAGTTCCAGTCCGCGCGGACGGAAATATTTGATCTTGCCGGCCCAGTCGAGTTCTTTGTACGCGCGGATGATGTTGGCGCGGCCCTGGACGAGGAGTTCCGTGTTGCCGCGCGGGATCGAATCCTCGAGATCCAGCATGACGAGATTGGCTTTGCCCTTGGCCGCGCCCTCGATGTATTTCCAGTTCGTGGCCGGGCAGGTCAGGTGCGCGTACTGCACGCGGTATTTCGGATCCATGGGGATGTGGAAATCTTCATAGGACTTCAGGAGTCTGCGGTTTCGCTCGCCGGCTTCCTTGGTGATGTCGGGGTTGAATCGAAATTCCATGTCCGTCTCCTTCAATCGACGTTGTTGCTCTCGTCAGGTTCGCGTTTCGTCGCCCGCGTTTTCGGGCGTTTGTTCCAGTTCCTCAGATACCCGCCATCTCGTCGCCGAATCCCCCAAAAACCGATTTGAGCGCCCGCGTGATTTCCGCGACAGTCGCGTCGGCGTCCGTCGCGGCGATGATGGCGGGCATCAGATCGGCTTTGGGGCCTCGCGCCGCCTCGGCGAGGGCGCCCTGTGCCGCGCGGTGTGCCGAAGCATCCCGACTCGCCACGCGTTCGCGCAGCCGCGTCGTGTAAAACGCGCGGGCCGTCGCGGGATCGACCTTCGTTCTCGGCGCCGGAATTCGATCGTTGCTTATGGCCTCGGCAAAGACGGTCTCGCCGACCTTGGCGAATCGCCCCGAATCCAACTGTGCGAAATGCGCGTCGGCAGCCTCGCCGACGTAGCGCTGCAACCGCCCCGATTCGATCGCCGCGAGAGCGCCGCCCCAACCGCGAATCTTCTCGACGACAGTGAGAGCTTCGGCTTCGACCGCCTCCGCGCGGCGCGTTGTTTCGTCCGAATCGAAAAATCCACGAAGCTCCGCCGCTCCGGATTCGACGGCGAGGACGCGCTGCGTCTGGATGGCGATCTGCTGGGCGATGGCCGAGGGCAGCCCGCTCACGGCGTCGAAGGGTGCGACGGTGATGGTGTGCGCGCCGCCCGCAACGGCCGCGAGCGCCGCGAGCAGACCCCGCGCGATATTGATCTCAGGTTGCGCGCCGGTGTACGCCGCCGCGGAGGTCCGCACGTGGAGTCGGGGAAGGGGGACGTCCACGCCGAACGCGGCGCGCATCGCCGTCGCCCACACGCCGCGCAGCGCGCGAAACTTGGCGATCTCACCCGGCAGATCGGACGTCGCATTCATCAAGATCGCCATCGCGGACGCGGCTTCAGACGGCTCCACACCCTTTTTCCGCAAGGCGACGGCGTACTGCTCAGCGAAGGCGAGGGCGATGCCGATCTCCTGCGCCGCCGTGCAGCCCGCTTCGCGGGCGTGAAATCCGGAGACCGTCAGCGGAACGATGCCGGGCGTCTCCCGCAGGGAAAACGCGATCATGTCGCACGCGAGACGCAGCGCGGCCGCCGGCGGGTAGATGAATGTGCCGTAAGCGACGTACTCGTTGAGGATATCGCCCGCGAAAACGCCGCGAAGCCGCGAAGGATCCAGGCCTCGAGTTTTCGCGTGACGCAGAAACGCCGCGTAGATCATCGGAGCCGTCGGCGCTCCGCCGAACGAAACCTCGATTCGAGTGAGGTCGAGATCCGATAGAATTTTGTCGAGATCGGCGACGCACGAAAGATGAACGCCGACCTGTGCGACCTCGCCGGCCGTGAGTTCGTCGTCCGCTTCGAGGCCCATCTGCGTGGGAAGATCGAGGGGAATCCCGACCGCGTCGAGCCCGACTCGAACCGCGTCACGCAAGTTCGCGCGCACGTCCTCGGGGAGCGTCGCTCCTCCGGCTTGCCGGATCGTCCATCCGGTCGCTGGTTCGCTCGGCGCGGTCATACTGCCCCGTGTCCCGATGGACGCGATAGGTCGCGTCGCGACGTCGGAAACGCGAAATCGTTCGCTCAATCGATGGAAAAAACCCGAGGATTCCCGAGAACGCTCGCGGCCGTGCCGCAGTGCGTCCAAATTTAATCGTCCCCGGCACGGTGGTCAAGCGGCGCGTGCGAAAAATGCCGATTTGTAGTCCGAAATTGCGGATTCAGAGGTCGAATATGCGATTTGTCGGTTCGGATGAAACGATTCGGCCTCAGTCCGTGATGACGCCCTGCTCGCGCATCCACCGGATCGACTCTTCGAGTGCGTGCTCGAATGGCGTGATGGTGTAACCGAGTTCGTTCTTCGCGCGGGTACTGTCGTACGCCCAGTTGTGGGCGAGCACGCCGACCTTTCCGCGCGTCAGCATCGGCGGCTTGCCGGTCATGCCCGCGATCTTCTCCATGAAAAATGCCGAGAACGAGAGCAGTCCGAGCGGAATGTGCCGCTTCGGGACTTTTTTTCCGAGCCGCTCAGCGGCCAGATCGACGAGCATGTCGAGCGAGACGTTGTCGCCGCCCAAAATGTACGCGCGACCCACTTGGCCCTTTTCCATCGCGAGGACGTGCCCGGCGACCACGTCGCGGACGAACGCGTAGGACCACAGCTTCTTTCCGTCACCGGGAATGCCCGGAAATTTCCCGGCCCACATATCCCGGATCATGATCAGCACGATGTTGCCCTCGGTCAGTTCGCCCGGTCCAAAAATGACCCCGGGCAAGACCGTGACGATGGGAGCGCCCTTGTCGAGGTAGCGCTTCGTCACGAGCGAGGCGAGGTATTTGGTGCGTTCGTAGGGATTATGGAAATGCTTCGGCTCGTGTTCCAGCGACTCGTCGGCGATCTGATTCGCGTCGGAGTGGCCGATCGCCATGAACGAAGACGTATGGACGATTCGCTCGACCCCCGCCGCCATCGCCTTTTTCAGCAGGGTTTCGTAGGCATCGACGTTGACGCGGTCGAAGATCGACCAGTCGGTCACCCATTCCTTGACGACCGCGGCGACGTGATAGACGCGCTTCGCGCCGGCAAGCGCCAGATCGAGCGCCGCGTCGTCGCGCAGGTCGCCGGGAACGACCTCGAGCCGCTCGTGCGTCACGCCCAGCGCCTCGGGCGAGCGAACGAGCACGCGCACCGTCTCCCCGCGCGAAAGGAGTTCGCGAAGCAGGTTCTTTCCCAGAAATCCGGTCGCGCCGGTCAGAAGTGTCGTCATGGTGATGTCCCCGTCGCGTCGATTCAGGCGCGGGCGCGCAGTCCCGCGAGCGCGTGTTTCACGCGATCCGTCACGTCCTTGCCGCCGATCAAGTCGCACGTCAACTCGGTGTCGAAACTCCAGTTCGCGAAACCGGTCACGGCGACGCACACCGCGCGCGCCACGTCGTCCTTCTTCACCTGGCTGACCTCGTGCCCGGCAAGCAGGGATTTGCCGAAAGCATTGACCTCGCGTCCGGCGGCCTTTAGGTAAATCTGCGCGAAGCACAGCAGGGCGACGTCGATATCGCGAGCCGCCAGCACTTGCGTGCACGCGGCATCGTAAACCCACTTACGATCGGGGAGAAACACCGACCACCACTCGAACGCGGTGCGAAACGACGGCGCGTGACGGTACATGGACTCGGCCAGACGCCGGGCCATGTGCGACACGGCCCGCGCGGAGCCGAGCACACGCACCGCCAGATCATCGAGGGTTTCCCGGTTCACGGCTTTTTGAGCTTCGCCGAAGGTGGTCGCGACGCGAATCGCCGACTGGATACGCTCCGCCGTCTCCCGCAGGCCCAACAGACGCACGATCAGCCCCAGATCCGGTCCCTCGAAGAGGCCGGTCAGGGCGACGCGGATCAGAGGTTCGGCGACGTTGGGCGCAATGCCCGAACGGGCGATCCCCGCCGCGAGCCCCGCGCTCGAGTCCACGTACGCCGATGTCTCGCCGGTGACGATGCCCTCGCGGATGAAGGCATCGAAAAACTTCGCGGACTCGGGATACGTCGCAACGAGGTGTTTGAGCTGCGCGGGCAATTCGAGACCGCCGGGAATCATCGGCGTGACGTACGCCCGCGCATCGCCGATGCTCTCGACGCGGTCGCCGACCTGATCGAGGTACGCGGCCAGCTGGGGAGACTGCGTCTGCGCCTGCGACAGATAGAGCAGGGCGAGTTGGCGAATTTGTTCGGGATCGACGTTTGTTGTCGGAGCCATATCAACCACGAAGGGAAATGAGGTTCAAAGTATTTCGTAAACGCGAGCGGACCTCGCCCTGGCCCAGGATCACCGCCGTGGGCGCGAGCTCGGGGCCGTGTGTTCGGCCGGTGAGCGCGGCCCGGATCGGCATGTAGAGGTCCTTGCCCTTTCGTCCGGTTCGTTCCGCCGTCACTTTTAGAACGGCCTGAAAGCGATCCATCGTCCAATCGGTATCGGCTTCGAGCAAATCCAGCAACGCCCGAACCACGGCCTCCCCGACCGGCGTGGATATCACATCCGCCGCGTCGGCGTCGAGCGGAGGCGCGCCCGGGCAAAAGATCCGAAATTTCTCCCGCAGGTCATCGACGGAAACGAGCTCCGGCTGAAGCAGTTTAAGCGCCGAAATGAAACGGTCATGGTCCGGTGCAATTTCCGCGTGGTGCTCAGCGGCGATGAAGGCGACGAGCTCGGCCGGCGGGGCGGTCCGAAGCGCGCGGGCGTTCTCGTGGGTCAGACGCGGGGCGTCCCATCCGCAGGGCGCGGCGGAAAGATCCTCGACGCGAAACGACCGCGCATAGGTTTTCATGGGGTCCGGCGAATTGTCTTCCGGCGGCGACCAGCCCAGATGCGCCAGGGTCGCCACGACGGCGTGGGGTAGATATCCCGCCGCGCGCAACGCCTCGACGGAAAAGTCCCCTTCGCGCTTCGAGAGCGGGCGTCCGTGCTCGCCATGGATAAGTCCAAGGTGGCCGTAAGCGACCGGCGTGCGCCCCAGCGCCTCGAGCAGCAGAATCTGACGCGGGGTATTCGAAAGATGGTCGTCGCCGCGCAGGACATGCGTGATGCCCATGTCGGCGTCGTCCAGCGCGCTCGCAAGCAAAAACGACACCGCGCCATCCGAGCGCGCGATGATGACGTCGTCGAGGTCGTCGCCCCTAAAGTGCACCTCGCCTCGCAGCAGGTCGCGCACGACCACATCGCGGTGCGGCGAACGAAACCGGATCGCCGGGCGCGCGCCGGACGCGATCATGACTTCTCGTTGCGCCGGGGTGCGTTCGCGGCAGCGGCCGGAATAGCGGGGCGCGCGATGCGAAGCGAGCGCCTCGCGTCGCGCGAGTTCGAGTTCCTCGCTCGTGCAGAAACACGGATACGCGTGGCCGGTTTCGACGAGCCGATCCACCGCCTCGCGATGCCGCGTGATTCGTTCCGACTGGCGGTAGGGACCGAACGGACCCGGGCGGTCGGGGCTCTCGTCGGCGATGATGCCGAGCCATGCGAGATCGTCGGCGATGGCGCGCTCGAACTCGGGCCGCGAGCGCGCCGCGTCGGTGTCCTCGATGCGCAGGACGAACGCGCCGCCCGTCGAACGCGCGAGTAAATACGAAAACAGCGCCGTGCGGGCGTTGCCCAGATGCAGCCGACCCGTGGGGCTCGGCGCGAAGCGGGTGCGGATCGCGTTCACCTGACCGCCAGAAGTGCCACCGCCTGCACGGCGATTCCGAGTCGCGCTCCGGTAAATCCGAGTTCCTCTTCGGTCGTGGCTTTCACGTTGACGCACGATTCGCCAACGCCCAGCGCAGCGGCGAGGCGCGACGTCATGGCGCCGATATGCGGCGCCATTTTCGGCGCCTGGGCGATGATGGTGGAATCGACGTTCACGACGGTGAAGCCCCGCTCTCGAACGAGGGCGACGACGCGTTCGAGCAGCGCGATGCTGTCGGCGTCCTTGAACGCGACGTCGGTGTCGGGAAAGTGCCGGCCGATATCGCCCAGTCCCGCCGCGCCCAGCACCGCGTCGGCGATCGCATGGGCGAGCACATCGGCGTCGGAATGGCCGAGCAGGCCGGATTCGTGTTCGATGCGCACGCCGCCGATGATGAGCGGGCGGCCGGGCACGAGGCGGTGCACGTCGTAGCCGGTCCCGATGCGAAAGCCCGCGCTCATCGTTTCACTCCCCGCGCGGCGACCTTTCGCCGCCGCCAGATCACCTCGGCCAACTCCAAGTCGACCGGATTCGTGATCTTGATGTTGTCGGCGTCGCCCTGCACCACGACCACCATGACGCCGAGCCGCTCCGCGAGCTGCGAATCGTCGGTTGCGCGGAAGTCGTCGCGCGTGGCGTCCTCGAAGGCGCGAAGGATCAGATCGTATCGAAACGTCTGGGGGGTCTGCGCCGCCATGAGCTTTCGCCGCTCCGGCGTGTCGACAACGAATCCGTCGTCCGCGATTTTCTTGATCGTCGACGTAACCGGCGCGGCCACGATCGCCGCTCCAAAATGTCGCGCCACGTGGACGCTGCGCGAGATCTGCTCGGGCGTCACGAAAGGTCGCACGCCGTCGTGGATGGCGACCACGTCGCACGCCTCCTTGATGGCGCGCAGCCCGCAAAGAACCGAGTCCTGCCGTCGTTCGCCACCCTGGCAGACGGTGCGCACCTTGGCGAAACCGTACTTCTTCACGATATCCGCGCGTGTCGCCGCGACGTGCCCGCGCGGCACGACCACCACCACGCCGTCGATCGCTGGAGTCTTCTCGAAGACCTCCAGCGTGCGCGCGAGGATCGGCCGCCCCGCCAGCAGCAGGTACTGCTTGGGGACGTTGCGCCCCATGCGCCGCCCCACGCCGCCCGCGACAATCACGGCATAAGCCTTGCGAACCGGGTCTTCCATGCGGCTTGGGTTTGGCACGGCGGTCTTTGCGGTGTCAAGGAGAAGAGCCGTCAACCGGGGACATTCGCCCAGGTTCGGTCTTCCTCGATTTCATTCTCCGGCGTCACAGCTGTCGGACGTTCTCTCGTCGCGCAGGTGCGCGCGGACATCACTCGGCATCTGCGGCGTCGTCCATGCGCCGTCGCGATAGACGGAGAAGAACGGCAGACGAACGGTCGATACCCTGCAGTCATCCTGTGACGAATCGGCGTGGCGGGAACCGGCGATCCAAATGGCTCCGGAAGGGTCAAGCGCCGCGCGAGAGAACGACGGCCACTTCACCTCATCGAATGTCACCGTGCGCCAATCTCCGTCTTCGAAGACATCGAAAACGCCGTGACCATATGTCCGGCCCCCCAGCTCATCGTCTTTCGAGGTGTCGCCCCAGAGCACGCGCCGCTCGTGTCCGTCGGTCAGCACGCCGCGGATTCGAAAGTCGGTCTGGCGGATACGCGTCCAGGCAGCCCCCTCATGGCGATTCAGAAACCACGGATCGCCGTCCTGCACCGCATCGGCCGCCTGCGTCCACATCCAGTACTCACCGTCGCCGACGATCGCGAAACCGCGATACTGCTCGTCGTTCGGCATCTCGTACGCGGGGCCATCCTCCCACTCGCCTTGGCGCAGGACGAAGATCGCGCCCTCCGGATATTCCGTGATCAGCACCAGTGCGAGCAGGTCACCGTGGGAGGAAATCGACGCGTAATTCCAGGCGCCCTGCGGAAGTTCGATGATCTCAGTGTTCTCACCGTCGTATTTCAGTAGTCCGACGGGGTTATACGACCACGCTTCCGTGAGCAGGAAATAGACAACGCCGGTCGTCGTCACGAGCATGTCGCCGACGTGCCGGGGAGCGATCCAATCGCTGCGGTCGAAAAGCTCCCCCTTTCTCAGATGCGTCAGGCGCTCTATGTTCTGGTTCCAGATCCACACGTCTCCGGCTGTCGAGTAGGCCGTGCGATCATTACTGCTGTGTTGAGGATCGCCGCAACGATCGAGCCGCAGGCCGCCGTCCCGATACGTGAAGAAAAACTCCCCGCACGCGTGTGACGACGCAAACGCAAACACCCCCGTGCCCGCGCCGGTCTCAAACGTCTGTCCGCTGAGGGCCTTGGTATCGACGCAGGAATCTTCGTCGCTGTCATCGGCCGTGAAGCACGACGCGCTCGCGACGAGGGACGCGAGCGACAAAAGGAGCAGAAACGAACGCCGTGATTTCATGACGAACTCCTATTTGCCCCCTCAGCGGTATCGACCGGAAATCGCTTTTCACCAGCACGACAATTTCAAATGGCTTTCGCCCTCGACATCCCCAATACGGCCAATCAGGAATGTCACGGCGATCTATCCATGTCAATTCACCTTGAATAGACCTTCCCGCGAAATACGGCGGAGAGCGGATTCGTGGATCTTCAAGAATCGACGGATGACGAACGGGGATTCCCTCGGTGGACGCGCGCGGGGCGAAATGGCATGAATGGCTCGATGCATTTCCCCGGAACCTCCGGAAGAAAGATTCTCGCCGCGATCGGTTTCGCGTGGCTGGCGGTTTCGTTGTCGCTCGCGAACGCGCAGGAAGGCCCGAGCGGGCGCGACGTCGGCGGTGCGACCCCCGCCGCGACCCCCGCACCGACGCCTGACCTGACCGAGAAGGCCCGTTCGAACGACAGGCGTTTTCTTTTTCGTCGCGACGACTTCTATGTGGCTCGCGTCGTGGTCGACCGCAGCCTGCTCGCCTCGCTCATCGAACTCATGCCCGACAATGTGGGCCTCGCGCGGCAACTCGCGTCGTCGTCGCAGGAGATTCTTCGTCATGCACTCGACACGCAACGCCAGATGGCGCGGGGCGACGCGGCGATCATGGTCTTCAAGGACCCCGGCCAGACGCAGGCCGTGCGTCTGTACGGCCTTCGTTACGAGAGCGCCGCGCTCGGCCGCGCGGTGATGGGTTATTATTTTTGGGAGCCGAATCGAAGCGCCCCCGAATATTTCGATGAAAACGGCAACGCATATCTGCCGCGCCTGCGCCGTTCGCCCATCGAGGGATACACGCGGCTCGGGCGTCTTTTCGGCCAGGGCAACGCGACCTTCACCGAAATCCTGGCCGACAAGGGGACGGAGGTGGTCGCGCCATTTCCGTCTCGCGTCGTGCGGGTCAACTGGCGACCGAAGGAGCAGGGCGACTGCGTGGAACTCGAATACCTCGGCACCGGCGTTTTCGCGACCTTCGCGGGGCTCGAAAGCGTGTCGATCAAGGTGACGGCGGGCGCCGAACTCGACGCGGGCGCATTGATCGCCAAGGTCGGTGCGCTCGCCACGGGCCAACCGACGGGACTGCGTTACGAGCTGCGCTCCGCTCCCGGGGACGACGCCCCGCGCATCGATCCCTTCGCATTTCACCTGTCCGACCCCTATCGGATGAACGCGACGAATCTCGCGCTGTTTCGGATCGTGAAGACGAAAATCGACGAGCTGTTCGGCGCGGCGATCGACCGCGCGAAAGCGCCCGACGAGTCACCCACGCCCGCCGCCGCGGACTGAGCGCGGTTAGACCTCCGGCTCGCGGTCGCGATGACGAATCTTCGGTTTCGCGAGCAGGATGAGCGCGGGCGTGACGAACAGGTCGGCGAGCAGGGCGATGGCGATCATGAGTGCCGAGAGCCAGCCGAAATCGCGGTTCGCCTTGAAGTTCGACGTGACCAGCACCAGGTAGCCCATCACGAGCACAACCGACGTGAACACCATCGCGCGCCCGGTGCCGCGCATTGAGCGACGCACGGCATTCGCGTGATGCTCATCCTGCGCGTATTCGTACCGAAAACGCACGAGGAAGTGGATCGTGTCGTCGACGGCAATACCGAGAGCGATGCAGAACGTCACGGCGGTCGTGGGGTTTAGCGTGACCCCCGCGAAACCCATGAGTCCGGCGACATAGACCAGCGGGATCAGGTTGGGAATCATCGACAGGCCCGACAGGCCGAGCGAGCGGAACTCGAACCACATCATGAAAAAGATGATGCCGAAGGCCGACAGCAGGCTCGTCACCATGTCGATGACGAGGCGATCGACGAGCACCACGATCATCGGACCCGCGCCGGTGATGTGAACGTCGAGATCGGGATCGATGTCGCTCGCGACAAACCGGCGCAGTTCCTTCGAGACGGCGTCGAAGCGCCGCTGGCCCATGTCAGGCGTACGCGCCGAAATCCGCGCCGTGGTCTCGTCGAACGTCATGTAGGGCGCGGTCGGATCGGGACTCGACATCGAGTAGAGCAGGAGCGACTGCGAGACGGCCTCGCGCGTTTCCGGGATGCGATACACGTCCGCGCCGCCGCCGCCCAACAGGCGCTGCATCTCTTTCACGAACTCCGCGAGCGACAGCACCTTTCCCATCTCCGGGATCTCGCGCATGCGCGTCGCGATGCGGTCGATCTCGCGCAGGACGGCGGGATCGGTGACCGGCCGGCCGCTTCGGCTTTTCACGGAAATCTCGAATGGAACCGCCGAACCCAGATGCCGGTCGAGGTATTCGTAGGATTGCCGGATTTCGGTTTCGGGACGCAGGTCCTGCATGAAATAATATTCGCGCTCGATCATCGCCGCGCCGAGCGCAGCGACGAGCATGAGCCCGACGCCGATGCCGACGATCGGTTTCGGTCGGCGGATCACGAGGTCGGTGATCCGGCGCAACATTTCGGCGACCGTTCCGTGGTCGAAAGCGCGCGTGCGTTCCGGTGTGGGCGGCGCGATGCGCGAGAGCACCGCGGGTACGAAGACGACGTTGATGATATAGGCGATCATCACACCGGCGGCGGTGATGAATCCGAACTCGCGCACGACCTTGTTGCTCGACGTGAAGAGCGAACCGAAGCCGACGGCCGTCGTCGCGCTGGTCCAGAAACATGCGATCACGATTTTTCGCGTCGTGGAGATGAGCGCGCGCCTGCGGTCAGGGACCTGGGCGTACTCCTCCTTGTATTTGACCATCAGGTGGATCGCGTCGGAGATGCCGTACACGAGGATGATCGACGGAACGACGTTGGTGAGCAGATTGATCGTGACACCCGTCAGACGCATCAGCGCCACGGTCATCAGCGTCGCGGCCGCGACCGTGGCAAGCGGCAACAGGACGCCCGCCGCGCTGCGCTGCGTGAACCACAGAACGACGATCAACATCAGAATGACGAGCGGTGTGAAGATCAGGATATTGAGCTGCGCGTAGTGAATGTACGCGGTGCGCAGCACCGGCGTGCCGCCGAGGTGAAACGCTCGATCCGGTTTCGCGTACGCCGCCATGCGTTCGCGAAACCATGTCTCGAACTCGGCGCGGGCTTCGTGATTGTTGGATGTAGACCGAAGCCGCACGGCGATCGCGGTGGTTTTCGTGTCCTTCGAGACAAGGTTTTCGGGCAGAAACGGATTGGCGAGCGCCTCCGCCCGCAGCGTTTCCAGCGTCGCGGGGTCGTCGGGCACCACCTCGACGAACGGGCGGATGTCGATCTGGTCGCCCGCGACGCGGGGGAACATGAAGGTCGTGAGAGAGAGAACCTCCTCGACCGCCGGATGATTCCGGAATTCGAGGCTCAGATCGCGCACGTCGCGCAGCACGTCCGCGGCGAAGACGTCGGTCGCTTCGACGGCAAGCAGGTAGGTCGCGTCGTCCTCGCCGAACTGCTTCTGGAATTCCTCGTAGACCACTCGCTCGGGGTGCCGGTCGGGAAGCAGGTTCTCCATGTTGAAATCGAAGACGACGCCGGTCGCGGCGACGCACGACGCGATAGTGAGCGCGACCGTCGCCGCGATCACCACCGGGGCGTTTCGCAGGATCCACTCGACCGGAAAACGCATGCGCCTCACCGAAAGGAAGCGCGCAGAATGGGAACGGCGGCCGATCGTGTCAATCGGCCGCCGTGCGGGCAAAGACGCCGGAATCGGCGGAGGTCGGGCCCGAGACCGATTCGTCGGACCAGGCCGGTCGTGGTCGGCCCGGTCCGGCGCGCGCGCCCGGCGGCGAACCGCCGGCAATCATCAGACGGCGGACGCTAGTTCCACCGCTTGCGGATGATGACGAGTGAGACCACCAGGAACGTGGCCATCGCGGCGTTCATCGCAACTTCGAGACCCATGTTGACCCCCCTGTTCCAACCGGCGCCATCCTTGAGCCGGTGCATCAACCGAAGGAACAGAAGAGCAAGGAGAGTGCCACACGTGCTCGTGCGCGTAACTTGTTGGAATATCTAGAAATAGTTCTATGCTGGGGGTTGCCGGAGGACTCGCTGGACCAGTCGAAGTTACTTCAAGTATTACGAAAAGTGCGGATGGCTATTGGATGTAGCCCAGGGAACGTAGCGCGTCCTTCGATGCGGCGTCGAGTTCCGCGGCTTCGCGGCGAACGCGGGGATGGTCGCGGTCAAAGGCCCTCTGCAACTCGCCGAGCGACTCGCCCCAAGGTGGCCGTTGGTCCGTCAAATCGAACATCTCCCCGGGGTCGACGGCTAGATCGTACAATTCGGTGCGTTCGCGATTTCGGTCGACCATGCGTTTTTGCATCCCTTGGCGAACGGAACTGAGCGCCACATCGATGCCGTGAAGATTCGCGTCGACGTCCGCGAATAACGCTCCCGGCGTCGCCGACTCGTCGGTTAGGCGCGCCCAATCGCGAGAGCCCTGCTTCGGGGCGACGCGGGCCAGTTCCTCAAACACCCCCGGCAGATCGACGAGGCTGATGGGACGATTGACGACCGCGCCCTGCGGCAGATCGGGACCCGTCACGATGAGCGGAATGCGGACCTCTTCCTGATAGAGCGAATACCCGTGCAACAGGCCGCCGTGCTCGCGGAACTGCTCGCCGTGATCGGAGAGGAAGACGACGACCGTATTGCGGTCGAGACCGCGCCTGATGAGCGACACGAACAGACGGCCGAGCTGGTCATCCAGATAACGCACCTCGGCGTCGTAGAGCGCTCGGTACGTGGCGAACGCCGCACGGTCCTCGGTGAGCTCGAGGTCGGTGCCGTCATATCCGTAGCGAAAGTGCGGAACGGGCGTGCGCACGAATTTTTTCTTGTACGCCTCGGGCGGACTATACGGTGCGTGCGGATCGAAAAAATGTACCCAGGCGAGAAAGGGACGATCATTGGGGAGTCGCTCGAAAAAGCGATCGACGACCCGCGCGGCGCGATCGGAACGGATCATCGCGCGCTCTTGCGATACGCCGAGCGCGACCGCCGGCAGATACCCCGCCATGAAGTAGGCCGCGTCAGTGGCATGAGTTCGGTCGTCGAAGCTCGCGAATCCCTGTCCGAAGCCGAAGTGCTGCTTGAGAATCGGATTGGCGACCACGGCGAAAGTGTCGTAACCCATCGCGCGGAATCGTTCCGGGATGGTCTCGACGGACTCGTCGAGGTTGCCGACCAAGGCGTTGACGCCGTGTTCGCGTGGGGAGAGCCCGGTCCAGAGCGTCGCCATCGCGGGGCGCGTCCAGGAACTCGTCGAGGTCACATCCGCAAAACGCACCCCCCGCGACGCGAGGCGGTCGATCACCGGCGTTGGGTTGTCGGGATTTCCGTAGCAACCCAGCGCGTCGGCGCGCAGCGTGTCGGCAACGATCACGAGCAGGTTTCGCGCCCCGGGGGGCGGCGCGTTGCTCGACGGTGGGACGGCGGATTGGGGGTGATGCAGCGTGTAGTTCGCGCGGTAGTGGTGATCGCTCTCGTTATGCGTCTGCACCCAATGCGCCGTATAGACCGCGAACGGGATTAGCAGGAGTCCGGCCAAGCCCGAGCGCCGGCCCGACTTCGCGCGCATCGTGAAGGCAGTGAGCGCCGCGCAGGCGACGATCGACGCAACCACGACCGCGATCGACCGCACGTTCAGGTGCGTTCCGAGTCCGTGGCGATTGAGCAGCCAGCGCGAGCCCCACAGACCCCACTGGACGAAGGTGAGAATGCCGATCGGGAACAGAAAGCGGGAGAACGGAGGTCGAGTGACCAGGGCCGCGCCGAGGCCCGCGCCGATCACCATCTCCATCGCGATGGCCGCGAACGCGTGGCGCCAGACGAGATGGAACGCACCGGGGGGCGCGCCGGCGCGCGCGACGGTCAGTTCGATCGTCGCGAGCGTCAAAGCGGCCGCGGCGCCGATGGCCGCGGACGTCATGCCCGCCGATACGCGCATCTACTGCGAAAACACCTCAAACTGTTCGATGTGGAAACTCGGCTGATCCTTGATGATGATCATCTTGCCGAGCTTGCGTTCCAGTTCCTCGACGCCGCTGCGTTCCTCTTCGTAGAACATGTCCGCGATGTCCGGATGCACGTGCACGACGAGCGACGGTTCGCCCGTTCGGCGCGCCTCGCGGTGCATGGCCCGGAAGACCTCGGAGCACACCGTGGCGCGGCCCTTGACGAATCCGCGCCCGTCGCAATACGGGCACGGCTCGGACAGCAGCCGCAGGATGTTCTCCCGGGTGCGTTTGCGCGTCATCTGCACAAGGCCCAGTTCCGAAATCTTCAGCACGTTGGTGCGGGCCTTATCGGCCTTGAGCGACTCCGCGAGGGCGTTGTAGACCTTCTCGCGGTTCAGTTCGCGGTCCATGTCGATGAAATCGATGATGATGATGCCGCCGATGTTGCGCAAGCGGAGCTGATAGCAGATCTCCTTCACCGCTTCGAGGTTCGTCTTGAGAATCGTCTCCTCGAAGTTGTGCTTGCCCACGTAACGGCCCGTGTTCACGTCGATCGACGTGAGCGCCTCGGTGTGCTCGATGACGATGTATCCGCCGCTCTTGAGCCAGACCTTCTTTTGCAGGGCGCGGCTGATTTCGATCTCGAGATTGTAGCGGTCGAAGATCGGCTCCTCGCCCTCGACGAGCTCGATGCGCGAGTTGAGCCACGGCATGCGATCGCCGTAGATGCGCAGGATCTTCTCGTACTCCTCGCGGCTGTCGATCAGCACGCGCTCGACGTCGGTGGTCAGCAGGTCGCGCACGGCGCGTAGCACGATGGAAAGATCGGAATGCACGAGCGACGGCGCTTTGTCGCGGTCTTTCTTGCCGCCGATTCGCTCCCACACGCCGACGAGAAACTCCAGATCGACGCGCAGCGTCTCTTCGTCCACGCCCTCGGCGGCCGTGCGGACGATGAACCCCATGTCGGATTGCGGACGCAGGCCCTCGATGATCGTCTTCAGCCGCGTGCGCTCCTCCTCGTCCTCGATGCGCCGCGAAACGCCGACGTGCGTCATCGTCGGCATGAGCACGAGGTAGCGACCGGGCAGGCTGATGTGGCTGGTCACGCGCGCGCCCTTGGTGCCGAGCGGCTCCTTCGCGACCTGCACGAGGATGTCCTGACCTTCGCGGATCAGTTGCTCGATCGGGACGGTTTCGGGCTCTGCGCCCGCCGCCTCGGGATCGTCGGAGTATCCCTCGCCCGCGCCGTTCTCGTACGAATCGCCGTCGCCGCCGGGCATGCGCATCCCGGCGTTCTTGTAGTGCCCGACGATGTCGGCGACGTACAGAAACGCGGCGCGTTCGAGTCCCACGTCGACGAATGCCGCCTGCATGCCCGGCAGGACGCGCAATAACCGCCCCTTATAAATGTTGCCGACCACGCCGGCCTTGCGCCCCGGCTCGACGTGGAACTCCACGACCACGCCGTGCTCCAGCAGCGCGACGCGGGTTTCATGCTCGGTCACGTTGATGATCAGTTCGCTCGCCATGCAGGCGCTCTCCCGATTTGGGCGGGGAACAGATTGGATTCGTTTCCAAGGGATTAAAGTAGGTCTTGGTCTTTGTCCACCGGGCCCGACGAACGGCCGTCTCATCGATCGCCAGGATCAGGGCCACTGCGCCCGCGGGACGGATGCCGCCCTCGTCGGGCCGGTGCCGGATGCGCAGCGCCAGATGGCGTTCGCCGACGAGTGACACGCGGTCGATCGCCTGCTTGGCGTCGAGTCGCCGGACGCCCTTCTTGCGGGGGATTTCGACCGGCCACGTCTCGGCGTTCGTGAAACGGTCCACCGCGCTCGTGAGCGTATCCGGGTCGAGCGCGCCGTCGTCGATGAGCCCGCGCAGATCGACGCGATACTCCGACGCGGCGATTTGCTGAAAAAGCGCTGCCTCGCGCAGAGCGAGTTGCCGGACGTCGAGAATCGGCATGCCCCCCGGCGCGTTCTCGCGAAGCCGCCGGAAAATCTCTTCGGACCCGGTCGCGCCGAGCACAAACAGGTCGAGATACTCGTCCTCGCTCTCGATGCCCGCCGAGATCGGCGGCCCGAACGCGACACGGGGCTGCGGACTGAAGCCCTGCGTATAGGCCACGTCGATACCCGCGCGGCGCAGCACGCGATGGATGATCGGCATGAGTTCGAGGTGCCCCAGATGCCGCGTCTCGCCGCGAATCCCATAACGCACGCGGTAGCGCGAAACAACGGACTCGGCCGGCGGACGGGCGATCGGCGCATTCGGCGTCGTTTCGCCATCGCGTGGCGTGAAGACCACGGGGACGTGATCCTCGGCGAGCTGGTTTTTCACGTCGTCGAAATCGCACGACCCACACGCGGTACATTTGGCCCAGCGGCAGTCGTCGGTCGTCGCCGCCTCGAAGGCGAGCCGCCGCTCCTTGAGCAGAAACTTCTTTTCGAGCTGCGCGTCCACGCCGTCCCAGGGGAGCGGATCGTCCTCGGCGTACCCGGCCAGCAGCGCGTCGACATCGACACCCGCGAAGGCAAACGCCGCTTCCCAACGCTCGACCGAAAAATGCTCGGTCCAGCCGTCGAAGCCGCCACCGGTATCGACGACGCGCTCGATGGCGTCGGCCACGCGCCGATCGCCGCGCCCGATGATGCCCTCGATGAACGACATGCGCGCGTCGTGGCCCTTGAGCTCGACGCGCGTGCGCCGGGTCCGTGCCTTCAGATAATCCAGCCGCTCCCACGCCTCGCGGTAGTGCAGTTGCCGTTCCCAGGCGAAGGGCGTGAACGGCTTGGGCACGAAGGTGCCGACGTTGACGTTCACCTGCGCGCGGTGCGCGTGACCGTGGCCGCGCATGACGGCCAGCACGCGGAAGCACAGATCGAGGATGGCGTCGAGGTCATCCTGAGTCTCTGTCGGCAAACCGACCATGAAATACAGCTTCGCGAGATACCAACCTTGAGAGTTCACGGCTCGGCACGCGTCGAGGATCTGCTCGTCGCTGATGGGCTTGTTGATCACCGCGCGCAGCCGTTCGGTACCGGCTTCGGGCGCGATGGTGAAGCCGCTCTTGCGCACGCGGCCGATCTTTTCGAAGACCTCGGCATTCACCGCCTCGGCGCGCAGCGACGGAAGCGAAATCGAAATGTGCCGGTCGGCGTGGCGGTCCGTCAGTTCGGTGAGCAACGGCAGAATCTGCGTGTAGTCGCCTGACGAGAGCGACAGCAGCGTCACCTCGTCGTGCCCGGTCTTCGCCAGACCCTCCTCGATGATCTCAGTCAGGGCTTTGACCGAACGCTCGCGCATCGGTCGCGTCAGCATGCCCGGCTGGCAGAAGCGGCAGCCGCGCGTGCAGCCGCGCATGATCTCCACCGCGAGCCGGTCGTGCACGAGCGGCGTGTTGGGCAGCGTGGGGCAGGTGGTGTGCGGCACGTCGTCGAGGTTCATCACGATGCGCCGCTTCGCGGGCACGGCGCGCTCGTCACGGTCGAATCCGGCGAATTTCCCCTGGGCGTAACGCGGCCGCCAGTGGTGCGGCAGATAGATGCCCTCGATGCGCCCGATCGCTTCGAGGCGTTCGGCACGATCCGCGCCGCGCGTGCGGTCGAGGGCTTCGAGAATCTCGACGACGACCTCCTCGCCGTCGCCGATGACCAGCGCGTCGAAAAACGGCGCCCAGGGTTCGGGATTCGACGCGCAGTGGCCGCCCGCGATGACGAGCGGATCGCCGTTTTTACGCGCCTCGGCGCGGCGCGGAATTCCGGCGGCGTCGAGCATGAGCACGACGTTCGTGCACGCGAGTTCGTATTGAATCGACACGAGCATCACGTCCATGTGGCGCACGGGGGTCTTGGTCTCCAGACCATAAAGATCCACACCCGCGCGACGCATTTCGGCCAGCATGTCCTTGGCGGGCGCGAAGACGCGCTCGCAAAGCGCCCACGCATTCTTGTTCGCGATTTCCTGCAGGATGTGAAAACCCGTGCTGCTCATCCCGATCTCGTACAGATCGGGGAACGCGAGCGCCATGTGAACGCGCACGTCGGCGGGATTCTTGCGCACCATGCCGACCTCGCCGCCCACGTAGCGGGACGGGCGTTCAACGCGGTCGAGGCGCAGCTCGTCGAACATGAAATCTCCAGCGAGGGAACAAAGGCGGGCCCGGCGGCGTCAGAACCGCGCGCCCAGCAACTCGACGTGGCCGCCGATGCGGTCGGCGCGGTGCTCCGCGATCGTCGCGAGGCCGATCGTCGGGAACGATAGGGACCAACGGACCTGTCCGTCCGTGGTCACCGATACGACCGGGTCCTTTTCGAACGCGTCATCGGGCAGGCTGAGACCCCACAGGGTGCCGGCGGTCGCGCCGATGAGCGAACTGGAGACGAGGATCGTCGTGATGTTGCGGTCGGCATCGGGGTTGCGCCACAGGATCGTAATCGCGCCGCCCGCCACCAGCCCCGCGCTGGTGCCGATTAGAAATCCCACCAGCACCTCGTCGCCTTCGCCCGCGTTCGCCGGGCGCGAGCCCGCCGGGACCAGCAGAATGGACGCGGTCAGAACGGCGATGACGACGGGCGCGAAAGGGCGCATGAGACTCCCGAAAACGGCTCCCCCGAAACGGCGCGGAGCGTAACAATTCGCCCCCCGGGTGTCAAACCGGATGTACGATTATTTCGAGAATGAACCGCGCTGACGCATCTCATGGCCCGTTCGGAGGGCTTTATCGATAATCCGGCTTCACCCGTTTTTTTCAACCTCAACCGATCGCTTCGCGCGGAGGTCACGTGTCGGGCATGAAAAATGTTGTTGTCACCGGGGCGAATCGCGGTATCGGTCTCGAATTCGTCCGGCAATGGCTGGCGGGCGGGCACCGGGTGATCGGCACGGCGCGCCGGCCACCCGAGGCGGCGGAGCTGGCGGCGCTGAAAAAGGCGACGGGGGACCGGCTCGAGGTGCTGGAACTCGACGCGGCCGACGACCGGTCCGTCGCGAAGTTCGCACGGGCGCTGCATTTCGAAGCCATCGACGTGCTCGTGAACAACGCCGGCGTGTTGCTCGACGAGGGGCGGTCCTGGACGCGACTCGATACCGGTCGGATGCTCGAAACCTTCAACGTCAATTCAATCGGGCCGCTGCGCGTGACGAGCGCGGTACGCCCGATGCTGACGGCTTCGGGCCGGGCACTCGTCGTCAACATCTCCAGCGGCGCGGGATCGATCGCCGGGGCCGAACCATCGGACACGATGGTCGCCTACCGCATGTCGAAGGCGGCGCTGAACATGGCGAACCGCTCGGTGGCGGAGGGGCTTGTCCGCGATCACATCGTCTCGGTCGCCATGTGCCCGGGCTGGGTTCGGACGGACATGGGAGGGCCCAACGCGAGTCTCGCGGTCGAGGAGTCCGTTGCGGCGATGATGGCGACCATCGCGCGGCTGACGCTTCGCGACGCCGGGAGGTTCATCGACCGAAATGGGACCGACATCGCCTGGTGAGGAATCCTAAAGTCGGTCGGCGATGGCGCGGTAGACGGTGCGCACGCCCTCGCGGAACGAGAGCCGCCGCGAGCGCCGATAAAACAGCCAGAAATAACTCGCCCGGTAGATCAATCTGTACACGGCGCGGAACGGCCCGTGCGACAGTCGTTCGACGAAGCTCTCCATCCACGGATAGAAAAACAGGATGTAGGCGAACTTGTGCAGAATCTCGATGCGCCGCGCTTCGGGCGTCGTCAGCAGGCTGCGGTCGTGCGGGTTGATGTCGAGCACCTCGGGCCACAGGTTGTTGCCGACCATGCCCATCTCGATTGCGTCGTCGCCCAAATCCGTCTTGGGAAACGGCACGAAGAGGATGAACCAAGCCTGATCCGCACCGATCTCGCGGTTGAAGCGGATCGTTTCGAGCGCTTCCGGGTACGATTCGCCCGGCAAGCCGAGCATGTTGGTCGTCTGGACGTGGATGCCCACGTTGTGCAGGCACTTCATGGCGTGGAACAGATCCTCGTTCGTGATCTTTTTCTTGAGCGCCTTGCGCCGTTCCTCGCTGCCGGTCTCGAGACCCATCTCCACCGACTCGCATCCCGCGTTGATAAGGCCGCGCGCGACCTCGGGGTCGATCTGGTCCGCGCGTACGAAACACTTGAAGGGCGTGCGCAAATCGCGTTCATAGGCCGCCAAAAATTCGAGAAACCAGTCGCGGTGCAGCGCCAGCAGGTCGGAGTAAAACGCGAAACGCTTGATCCCCAGCTCGGCCACGGCGCGGCGCGTTTCGACCAGAATGTCGTCGATGGAGCGCTGCACGTAGAACTCGCCCATGCCCTTGAACAGGCGCATCGAGCGGTGGTTGTGGCAAAACGTGCAGTGGTACGGGCAGCGGCGGCCCGACGCGATGAAAAAATGCCGTTTGTCGTAGGCCCCGGTGTCCTTGAGGATCTGCGTGTCGGGTTGCGGGATTTCGCTCGCGGTGAGCAGTGGCGCGAGATCGATGGTGTCGTAGGGATGAGCGCCATCGTAGATGTTTGGGATCGCATGGTCCGCGTCGTTCTCTTCGCGGCGCACCCAGTCGGCCACGGCACGCTCGCCCTCGCCGATGCACGCGCCGTCGAAGACCTTTGTGTCGATCTGCTCGGGGAAAAACATCGCGTGATAACCGCCGACGCACTGGCGGATGCGGTCGCCGAACTGTGCGCGCATGTTCGCGGCGATGTCGCGCACGGGTCCGTATTCCGGGGTCATCGCCGTGTAGAGCACATAAGCGCGCCCGGAGTGTTCGCGCAGACGTTTCGTCAGCAGCGCGGGTTCGCCGGAGACCAGCTCGGTCGTCATGCCCGCGTCCTTGAGGACCGTCGACAGCGTCGTCATCGCGATCCGCTGCACGTGCATGCGCTGGTACATGAAGACATGCGGTGCGGTCGCGTTCATGGCTCGGCCTCCCGGAACGCGCGGCAAATTGGGCGCGCCCGCCCGCATTTCGTCCGCGCTCGATCGATGGTTCAGGTCTAGCCGCCCCCCGTTGCCAAGGTCAAGGCAAAATCGCGCCAACATCGAATTGCGTCATCGCCCTGACAGGCCGCGTGTGAGCTACGGAGCGCTCGCGGCCGCGGCCGGTGGGCATGCGCGATCGATCTGCTCCCAAACCCATTCGGGATTCTTGTTGCCGCACGCAATGCCCGCGTGAAACAACGCGCGCACGCGGCAGCGGTCGCGCTCGTCCGTCGCCCCGTCCGGCGCGAGACGCACGACCGCGTTTTCGTAGACGCGTTCAATTCGCCAGCCGGAATCGAAACGGTCGAGGAGGGGCGCGAGAAAGTCCTTCGGTTCTTGCCCATAGGGCGTGCAGTTGTTGAGATAGGTGTAGATCACGACGGCGGGAGGCCGCGCGTCCCATTCCCTCAGAAAACGGTCGATGACGACGGGGGGCGCTGTCCACGGCAACAGGAATCCGTAGCGGCCCGGCGGTTGCCGATTCGCGTCGAAGTAATATGTCGGATCGTGCGGGAACGCGAAGACGGGGTCGCTCGGCGCGGTGGTGGCGACGAGGTCGGCGACGATTTCGCGGCGCGCGGCGATTTCGCCGGGATCGAGCCGGCGCTCCCATTGGAACAGCCCCGAACTGATGGGACTCAGCGAGAACACCGCGAGGTTGACGCACCACGCGATCGTCGCGACGTAGCGCCGCTCCGTCCAATACCGCGCAATCGCCATCGCGAAGAGCCACGCGCCGACCGCGAGCAACGGCAGCAGGTGGTGCGCGAACAGCGACGGGTAGAGCAAGCCCACCGCGCCGAAGAGCGCGGCCGCGTGCAGCCGCCGGTCACCCGCGGGGATCGGTGTGCGCGTGCGGAGAGCCTCGACCGCGGCCGCGAGCACCATCAGCCAGATGGGGAGCTGAAAAAACCACTCGTCGAGCGAAGGCCAATAAACGTACGTGGATGTGCGGAATAGCCTCCACGGGAACGTGTAGCCCTCGAGAAAGTCGCTCCACGCACCGACGGAGGCGAACGCGGCGGCTTCGCCGAGCCACGGTAAGCCGAGCCCCGCCGCAAGCGCGACCACGTCTTTTCGTCCGACGCGTCCGGACCCCGGCCACAGCGTTGCGACGAATATCGCGAGGACAGGCATCCATGCGGTCTGTTTCACGCACGTCGCAACGAAGAGCGCAACGCCCGCGAAAAAGAACCGGCGAACCGGAACGTACGTTTCGCCGTCACCGCGCGTCATGAGCCAGAGCGATGCCAGCAGTATCGGTGCCAGCACCGATTCCGACTGCCAGACATCGCCGAAGAAAAACGCATGGAGCGCCGCGTAGATGAGCGCGCCGAACGCGCCGGCCAGCGGCTTGCCGCGCCGGGTGCCCAGCAGCGCGATCAGAATCGCCGATGCGAGCACCCCGGCCAGCGCCGCGCCGCGCAGCACGCTCCAGCCTTCGCCGAAGAGCACGAAGAGGCCCGCCGTGATCCGGTAGAGCCCGGGTCCCTTTTCGTTGAAGGCGTCGCGGTACATCACGCCGCCCGCGGCGAGCAGGCGTGCGGTGTTGGCGTGATCGCCCTCGTCCTGAAACGGGACCGCGCCCGCGAGAATGCGGTGCGTCATGATGACGACGCCGAGCGCGAGCGCGACGACGGCCAGCGACGCGACGAGGCGCGCCGGGGCCGGGCGGTCGTCGGGCGATGGCGATGCGTCGGTCAAACGAAACCCCGCGCGCGGGCCGGTTGCTCGCTGGTGCTTGCCAAGGTCTGCCTACGCTTGCGTTGTGGGCGTGTGTTCTCTATTAGCTGGTTTTCAGCGCTCGGACAAAGCTCCGCATGGATCGGTCGGCGAAATGAACTATTTGCGCGCGTGGTGGCTTCCGATATTCGCGGTTTGCGTCGCCGCGTGCGCGCGCACGGCCGCGCCGCCGCCGCCGATCGTGACGTGCGTCGATCCGCTCGCGGGGTCCGTGGGATCGCTCGACGACGCCGAAATCACACTGCGCTTCGCCGATCAGCCGTCCGGCGATGTGCTGGTCGTGCGCCTGCCCGGTGCGAAGTATCCGGACGAGGTCGATCCGCGCCCGCTCGTGTATGCGAACGTCGTGGACGGCGGCGAACTGACCGTCGGCACCGGCGACGCAAAGGGCGACTGCGGCTCGGAGTCGCGCTCGCGGTTCGATGTGCCGGTCGTGCTGGAAAAATCCGTGAAAGACCATGACCTGCGGATTCGCGTTCAGCAGTATCGCCTGCCTTTGCGTTCGACCCCGGCGCTGCCCGTCGAGTTCGTACTGCGCGACGCGGCGACCAAGACTGAGACGACGATCGGCACGTGCAGCGGCGAGGTTCGCGCCGGCGCGCCGATCGCCGTGCGAGTCGTTGCGCCGTCTTACGCCCGCCTCGGCCAACCGATCGGCATTCGCATCGCGAGCCTCGATCGATGGGGAAATGCGTCGACCGACCCCGGCGAACTGCGTCTGGAGATCAACGGCGAACGACCGAATCTGCCGCCGCTGCGCACCGACGAAAACGGCGTGGCGACCATCAACTGGTCGCCGGAAAAAAACGGCGTTTTCCGCTTCGGGATCATCCGGCGCGAAGGGGAACGGGAACTCGAGATCGGGCGTTCGAACCCGATCGTCGTGGACGACGCACTCCGCGAGGGCACGTTGCTGTGGGGAGATCCGCACAGCCACACCGGCTATTCCGACGGATTCACGACCGAAACGCCCGGCGGCGCATACCGCTACGCGCGCGACACGGCGTTTCTGGATTTTGCGGCGGTCACGGATCACGTCGAGGCCATCTGGGGTTGTGCGATGAGCCACGACCAATGGGAATCGTTGATGGAGTCGGCCGAGACGTGGAACGCGCCGGGACGATTTGTCGCTTTTGCAGGTTACGAGTGGACCGCGTCGTTTCCCTTCGGGGGGGTGAAATCCGAGGCGGAGGGCCACGCGCATTTGCTCTTCCCGGGCCGCGCCGTGCGCTGCGGTTCGAACCAGCCCGAGTGCGCGACTCTCGACGGTTTACTCGATTTCATGCGTCCGCATCAGCCGGTTGTGATTCGTCATCACACTTGCGCAAATTGGGCGCCCGCGGTTTTCTCGGGTCGCGTCGATTCGCAAACACCGGTCGTCGAAGTCACGTCGAGCCACGGCAATTGCGAGTGCGTGTCGTGCCCGGGACGCATGCCCGAGTCGTCGATGGACCCCAAGAACGACGTGCGCACGGCGCTGCTCTCCGGGCCGCACTACGGGCTTGTCGGGGGTTCGGACAATCACAACGCGCGGCCGGGGTCGACCAACTACTTCCGCAAACTGCCACTCATCCTCGACACCGGCGGCATCACGGCACTCAGCGCGCGGCGCTTCGACCGCGAAGGGATTCTCGAAGCCCTTCGCGCGCGGCGCACTTACGCCACCACGGGCGCGCGGATTGTCGTCGAGTTCACCGCGGGCGAAACTTCGATGGGCGGCGTGCTGCCGGCGGGGGCCGAGGCCAAGGGGCGTTTCACCGTGCACGGCACCAACGTCATCGGCGCGGCGACGGTTTTTCGCGGTGATCTCGACGATCAGTCCATTCGCGTCGTCACCGCCGAAGTGCCGGGCGTGTTGGATTTCGAGGCCGAGTGGCGCGATCCGTCGCCGCCCGCGCGCGGGTTCTACTATCTGCGTGTCGAGCAGGTGGACGGCGAGATGGCGTGGACGAGCCCGATCCGCATCGGGCCGGTCGATCAGGGCGACGCGGTCGTCTCGCCGAGTTCGTAGATCGAAATCACCGTATCCCACGCCCAAGGCGTAATTCGGTAGTTCGCGCGCAGGAACGCGTCGAGTTCGGCGAAGGTCTCCACGCGCGGGGGGCAATGCGCCATCGGGTCGCCCCAGATGTTGTAAGGCCAACTCGGCGGGACGCGTCCGCGACCGGGAAACGGCGCGTGTCGGCGGCAGTCCTGTGCGTAACGGAAGACGTAGCGCGGAGGGGAATTCGCGAAAGATGCCAGGAGATCAGCTCGCGTCCGCAGCACATCGACATCGGTGCGCACGTGCCACAGCCCGTAATTGTGGAGCGTGTGCGAGAGGTCGTCCGCGGCGACGATCTCGAAGTTCTCCTGATGCCGCGTCGGCGCGAACGCGTCCAGAAACAGGTACATCTCGGGCAGGTAGTCGTAGGTCCAGATCGTATCGCCGGGTGCGAGGCGCGGGCGGACAAACTCGGCGGCGGCGGCGAGCGTGGGCTGCCATTCCAGATGATTCGCCACCTGATTGTGCGCGGCGCGTTCAAACACGAAGTCGCGGTTTCGCCTCGCGATTTCGGCGGTGAACGGCGTCGATTCCTTCTCCAACCCCCGCGCGGAGAGCGTTGCCCACGACAACTCCGTGCGCATGTCGAAACTGACAAGGGCGAAAACAACGACGCACATGGCGATTCGGATCCGTCGCGGGCGCGCGAGCGCGATCGGCGTGAGCCCCGCCGCGACCATCAGGCACGCCGCCGGAAACAGCACGACAAAATAGTGCCCGTACCAGTGACCGCCCATGAGGAGGGACACCAGAGCGGCGAGCGCGTAAAGCATCCATGCGCGCACCGGCGCGGCCGAGTTCCGCCACGAGGGTGCGGCGATGAGCATGGCAACGGAGGCCACCGACGCCGTCAGGAGCGCGGGGCTCGATCGCCACAAACGCAGCCACTGGTTTGCGACGAGGCGCGAGGTGGTCGTCCAGTCCGCGCCCGTTCGGTACCCGAACATGCCGAAGGGATTGAGCTGGTCGGCGGCCGTGCCGATGCATCCGGTTACAGCGAGCATGGCGACGAAGGGCGCTGCACCGATGACCGCGCCGAGGGCGAACTGAGAAAGCGCGCGCGCCGACGAGGCGGGCGACCAACGCGCCCCGGTCGACCGGCGAAGGGCGATCTCGATCGCGCACGCGATCGCAAAGAACAACGCGGACTGCTTCATCGCGATGGCAACCGCCATGGCCATGCCGGCGAGAACGTGGCGGCGCGCGCACGGCGGAACCGAGAGCGCGAGCAGCGCGACGAGTGATGGCGCAATCGTCCAGAATTCGAAGTTGGGGCAGGTTCCCGCGCTGACCATTTCGGCCTGGTACATCGCGTAGAGAATCGCCGCCACGACTCCCGCCGCTCTATGAATCGTCATCGCGAGAATCCGATAGAGGAGCGCGCAACTCGCCCATGCAAAAAGCGTCGCAAGCGCGTAGATCGGACGCATGTCGCGGCCGAAGAGGGCGAAACTCGCGGCGTAGAGCGCGAGCGTGCCGGGAGGTTTGGTCACCACCGCGTCGGAGTAGGCGCAGCGGCCTTCGAGGAAAAGGCTCGATGCGTACGCGGGCGTTCCCAGATCGGGGTCGCACAGCGTGTTGGACATCGTCGTGAGACGCAGGAACGCGATGACGGGCAGCAGCGCCAGCAAGATGGCCCAATCAGCCCTGTGCACACCGCCAACTGCGATTGGACGTTCCAAATTCGCCCCATTTCCTCGTGACAGCGGAGATTTCGGCGTGCGTGCGGCGAACTGTCAAGGACGTGGCCGAAAATCATTAAGCCCGGAGCGTTTACGCCCGAAAAGAACACTGATATTGCGTGGGCCACGCACTCGACAGTCGAATGATGACAAACGCGCCAACATCGATGCGCCGGATCGTGATCGTCCGCCGTTACGGGCTGGGCAATTTCATTTTGGCGTTGCCCCTCATCGAAGCGGCCCGGCAGGCAATTCCGGAAGCTGAAGTGATCCTGTTCGTCGACTCGCGTTGCGCGTCGATCGCCGAGATGACTTGCCCGGATCTTCGCCGCGCGGTTTACGAAAATCCCGAGCAAGCGGCGGCGTGGTTCGCGGACGTGCGCCCCGACGTCGTTTTGTTTACGTATCCCACCGTCGACGCGGCGCTGATTTCGGCGGCGAACGCTTCGGGGGCGAAGACGGTTTGCCACAACGTCCCACGTCGCGAGAATCCGGCTGTCGTTCGATTGGCCGCCGATCCTGCGCGGACCGAGGCAGAACTGAATCTCGATCTGCTGCGCGCGATGGGAGCGGATGCGGAGTTCCGGCCGCCGCGTATCGACGTGACGGCGACGGGGCAGGCCGAGGCCGAGCGCGCGTTGCGTGAGCACGGCGTGCCCGATCGCTTCGTGGCGTTGCATCCGGGCTGTCACGGCGACTGGGAGGCGAAGCGCTGGCCGGCGTCGTCGTTTGCGCGATTGATCGACATGATGGCGGAGCGCGGCACGCACGCGGTGCTGCTCGGCGGTCCGGACGAGGTGGACGTTGCGGACGACGTCATGCGCCACGTGACGACAGGACGTATCGTGAATCTCGCCGGACGCACCTCGCTCGCGGGCGCGGCGGGAATTCTCGCGCGTGCGGTCGTGATGGTCAGTAACGATTCGGGACTCATGCACCTCGCCGCTGCGGTGGGCGCGCCGGTGGTCGCGCTGTTCGGGCCGACCTCCTGGGCGAAGAATCCCCCGCTGGCCGGGCGCAGCGCGATCGTGCGTCAACCGGTCGCGTGCTCGCCGTGCTTCGTGATGGGGGGTGGCCGTCCCCGGCGTGCTTGGTGCACGGAGATGCTCGCGCCCGCCAAGGTCCTGCGTGCGCTGGACGCCTTGCTCGTCAATGAATCCTACGTGCCCGCGCCACCGGAGAAACCGTTTGTGTCGGTTGTCGTGCCGACACGAAATCGCTCCGCCAAACTCGCGCCGACGATCGATTCGCTCCTCGGGCAGACCTACCCGAGGGATCGGTACGAGGTCATCGTCGTCGACAACGACTCGACCGACGATACGGCGCGGGTGATTCAGTCGTATCCGCACGTTCGTTACGAGTTCGTGAACCATCGCCATTCGAGCTACGCCGCGCGCAATCGCGGAATCGCCGTCGCGCGTGGCGAGGTGCTCGCGTTCATCGATGACGACGCCGTGGCGCACCCCGACTGGCTCGCGAACGGCGCGGAGTGGTTCGCGCACCCGCAGGTGGGGTGCGTTGCGGGCCGGACCGACGCGCTCAATCCGGACAGCGATGTGGCGCACTTTCAGGCGCGCTCTCCGCACCTGTTTCCGGGGCCCGAGGTCGAAACCGCGGAGGCATATGGAGTGCCGACGGTGAACTGTTTCTGGCGGCGCGAGACGATCGAGGCGATCGGGCCGTTCAACGAGGAATTGAAGTCCGGCGGCGATTTCGACCTGACGTTTCGACTGCGCAAAGACGGTCGGTGGTGCGTGCGATTCGCAGAGTTCGCAGTCGTGCGTCACCGGCATCGCGAATCCGTCCAAGACCTGTTTCGCGTCTTCGCGCGCTACGGATACGGATCGACCTACGTGGCGAAGACGCATCATACGAGGTCCGTTTCCGCGCGGTGGAGCGAAGCACGCACGGAGTGGTCGGGTCTCGCGCGACGCGCGCGCGGCGTTTTGCGCGAGCGCATGTCTTCACACGGGCGAGTTGTGCCGACGATGCACGCGCGCGAGTTCATCGACGAAAATGCCGTGCGTGTTTTCTCGGCGCACGGCGGTTCGCCCGCGAAATCGGCATTTCCGATGAGCGATGCTGTTCAAATTCCTGTCGCGCCGAATCCCGATTATCTCGCGGCGGCTCTCGATGCGATCGCAACGCAAAAGCCGGGCGGCTGGTACATCTATGGGGCGGGGCAACATACGCGGCGCGCGGCGGGGCTGCTCGACCTGGGCGCTCTCGGCGTCGCCGGCATCGTGGACGACGACCCGGCGAAGTGGGGGCGACTTGGCGATCTTCCCATCGTCGGACGCGAATCCGCACTGTCCGCGGGCATGAAGACCATCGTCGTCTCGTCGGACTACTTCGAGTCGGCGCTTCTCGAAAAACTTCGCCCGCTTCGCCGACGCGGCATCGACGTGTGCGGTCTCTACGACGCCGACGCGTACGAGCGATACGGGCAGGCGGTGGCGAGTCGCCACGAGCGCGACGCGAATCGGGTATTGTACGTCCCGCGGGGAACGCTCGACCGCGCGCATCGGAACGCGCTCGCACTCGGTTTGGGTGCGCGGGCTGTCATCGTCGACGATGGCGAAGCACCTGGCGTTTACGACGACGAGTTTCTCGATTGGGTCTCGCGGCTCGCATTTCGAACCGGACGTCTCGCGGGATGCGTGCGTTATGGGTATTTTGCACCGTAATCGACAGGAGCGCGGATGAGTGACGAATTCGAGTGCCCGCTGTGCGGCCACGTGGGGGCGTTTCAGGAGTATCGCGGCCGGGCACACGCGCGTTGCCCCGTCTGTCGATCGCTCGAACGCATGCGCCATCGGTGGCTCATTGCCCGCGACCGAGGTTTGCTCGACGGAGCAGAATCCCGCGCGGTGCTGCACGTCGCCCCGGAGCCGTGCGTAGCGAAGTATCTGCGCTCGTTCGGGCGCTACATCGGCTTTGATACGGACGCCGCCCGCGAGATCGACATCCAGGGCGACCTGTGCGCCATCGCGCTCGAAGACGCGTGCGTGAATGTGGTATGGGCGTCGCACGTGCTCGAGCACATCCGGGAGGTCGATACGGCGATCGCCGAGATTCACCGCGTAATGAAGCCGGGCGGCGTGGCGGTCATCGAGATCCCGATCGTTGGCGAAAAAACGGTGCTCTTCGACACGCCGGGCGAAAGCGATCACTGGTGGGGACCCGGCGCGGATTGGTACGACAAATACCGCGAAGCGGGATTCACGGTGGAGGTCCTGCGCGCGGCCGATGCTCCGAAGAGATTCCGATGCGGCGGTGGTGAGGTCGCATGGTGCCTGAAGCCATGACGGGTGACCCGAGCTTTCTCGTCTTTCTACCGTCGTTCAATCGACCCCGGTTTGCCGAGGCGTTGCTGCGCGATCTGGTTGAGCAGTCCGTCGGGCGGCGAGTGCGGATTCATTTTCGCGACGATTGTTCGGACTGCGACTACTCCGCCGTGCGCGACTTCGCGCGCGGTCACGGGGACACCGTCGTCTACGAACGTCATGCGCAAAATCGCGCGCGCGACGGGCTATGGAAAACCTACAACGAGATCTTCGCCGTCGCGCGCGAGGAACAGCCCGACTTTTTGATTGTCTTGCAGGATCACAGTCGCATCGTGCCGGGATTTTTCGACGAGCTCGCGCGTCTGTGGAACGCCATTCCGGACGCGAACAAAACGATCGTGAATCTGCCGCGCGACGCCAAGGCGCTTTACCGATGGTGGAGCCCTGTCTTTCACAGCGTTGTCGAGCATGACGGCGTCGATTTTGTCACCTCGGGCTGGGTGGACGGGTCGTGGTTCGCGGGACGGCGGTTGTGGGAAACGATGGACCTCGATCTGTCGCCTCCGGGTGCGCCGCCTCCGCCGAAGGACCCTTACCGGGGACACCCGACCCTCTATCAGTTGGCGCAAAAGGTTCGTTCAGGCGGCGGAAGCATCTATACGCCTACAAAAATTCTCGCGCCGCCGGCGAGTCCCCGGATAGAATCGCCTTCGCGCGCCGTTCATGTTTTCATCCCGACCTATAACCGACCTGAAAATCTGTTGATCCTCCTGCGTCAGATCGAGGAGGAGTCCGAGGGCTACCGGGTTGCCGTCGACGTGTTCGATGACGCATCGACCGCGGACTATTCGCTGGTCGAACAATGGATCGCCTCGGTGAAGACCCCCGTCACGATGCACCGTCACGAGGAAAATCGCGGGAAGCGCGGATTCTGGAAAACGTTTAACGACATTTTTCGGATCATGATCGCGTCGCCGGAGGACTCGATGGTGATTCTGCAAGACGACGCCGAGATCTGCACACGGTTCTTCGACGCGATCCTGGAATATTGGAGCGCGATAACCGACAAGCGGAAGATTGCGTTGAACATCCAGCGAAGAATCCTGTGCGATGGCCATATCTGGCAGGCCAAGGAGGGCACCCTCATGTCGTTGGACGGACGAAAGGTCTGGTTCTCGGGCTGGTTCGACGGCATGTGGTTCGGAACGAGGGATACGCTCGAGGCTCTGTCGTACTGCGTGCACGCGATGGATCCGCGCCGATGGGACGGAGACCCCCTGCTCAGCTCCGGTGTCGGGCAACAGCTCACCGACAGGCTCAACACCGCAGGCTATAATATCTACATGCCTTTCGAGTCGCTCGTGCGCATGATCCCGGGCAAATCGTTCATGAACCCGGACGTGAGGGCCACTCAGGAAATTCGGGAAGTCAACTTTCGCGGGAGAAACGATGGCTGACGCGGTCCTGTTTCAAAACGGCATCGGGAATTTCATTCTCACGACGCCGTTTTTGCAAAATCTGAACGCCCCCGAAATTTTCATGGCGCGCGATTTCGAATCGACCGCGTCCGTGCGTTCAATCTCGCGTTGGCCGGTGCGCGATTATGAGGACGCCGAAAACGTGCCCGCGCGGTTTGATCGCGTCTTTGTGCTTTGGGGTTGGCCCGTGGAAAAAGTCGTCGAAGGCCCCAATGTCATCCGACAGGTCAAGCCGAAATGGCGCGACGACCCGCGCCACGAGGTCAAACATTATACGGATCTGCTGAAGGAATCCCGCCAGTTCCCCACCGTGATCGAGACGCGGTGGTCCTGGCGTCCGGCGCTCGGTGAAGGCGAAAAACTGGTCGCGCTCGTCAATGGCGCGAATCCGGCCTGGAAAAACAAATTGTGGCCCCCAGAATATTGGTGCGATTTGGCGCGGCGGCTGGCGGCGCGCGGAGATACGCAACTGGTCGTCCTCGGAGGTCCGTCGGAGACCGCCTTTGGAAAAGCGGTGACGGCCGCTGTGGGGCGGCGTTGCTGGAATTTCACGGGCGTCTGGACTTTCGCCCAAAGCGCGCATTTTCTGACGTGGTGCGATTTGCTCGTCACCAACGACACGGCGCTCATGCACGTGGCCGACGTCCTCGCGCGGCCGGTCGTCGCGATCTGGGCGTGGACGCTCTGGCACAAAAATCACCCGTACAATCACGAGGCCCATGTGGTGAAAAGCGACGGCGGCGGCTGTCCGCATTTTCCGTGTTACGGCACGCCGGTCATGTGGACCTGCGACGACGCGGTGTGCATGAAGGCGATCTCCGCCCAGGCCGTTTATGACGAGGTGGTCCGTGTCCTCTAAAGACATCAAGACGATTCAGGCCGAGGTCGATGATTACGGCGTCAACCACTGGCTCGCGAACAACGTGCGGCTCAATCTCTTCACCAAGCCGTGGCACAAGCCGCGTCTCGAGGCGGTTCTGGCCAACGTCACGGGCGAGGAAATTCTCGACATCGCGTGCGCAACGGGCGAGTTGACCAACGAGATTCGCAAACACGCGAATCCCAAACGCATCATCGGACTCGAAGGCTGCCTCGCTGTGGTGGAGGAGGCGCGTAAACTTTATCCCGAGGTGATTTTCGAACACGGCCTGGTGCAGGAAATGAATTACCCCGAAAAAAGTTTCGACGCCATTCATGCGGGGGAGATCATCGAGCACATCGACGATCCGTTCGCATTCGTCGAACGGCTCGCGCGGATCACGCGCGAAAGCGCCGTGGTGACGACGCCGACCGAGGTCGTGAACGATCCCGGCCACGTGGCGATTTTCACCGAGGCGGGTTTGAAAAATGTGCTGGAGCACGGGTTTTGCGACGTGCGGATCATCGACGCGGGGCGCACGTTCGTCGGCGTGTGTCACGGACCCAAATTCTGATCGTGCCGGAAACCGCGACTCAGTCGGCGCCGTAATCGAAGACGGTCACGGTTCGCTTCTGGAACGAAGTGATCGCGAGACACGCGCGGCCCTCGAAGCGAATGATGTTCATCGAGAGCGGCAACGGCAGATCGTCGAGACCGTCCCACATGAATTCGAGATGACCTTCGGGCCGGAACATGGCAATCGCCCGCGCCCGCGTTCCGACGCGTCCGTTTTTCAGTTGGATGGGCGTGTAGAGGGCGGCGAAGAGGCGTGAACCGGTCGCCGCCGTCGCGCACCATCGGCCGTAGGGAGCGCGCCGGAATTCGCGAGAATTCGCCGGATCGTTCAGTTCGACCGCGGTGACTCTTCCGCCGCAGCAGGCGACGAGTTCTTTCCCGCTGACGCACAGCCCACGCACGTCGTTGAACCGACGCGGAGCGATCAGATCGCGCAGCAACTCACCTTCGGGTGAGAACAACGTCACCCGCCCGGTCTCGCGATCCCAGACGATGATGTCACCGCCTGAAGATACGAGGGTCTGCAAAACGACATTGAACCCGGTCGTCGGCCCGGTGTGGATGACGATGTCGCGACGCCCGTCCGCGAAACGGCAGATTCCCTGGCCCACGATCTGCGCCCAGTAGGCGCCATCGGGCGCGAAGGACCCGGGGTTCAATCCGATCTCTTGCGCGAACGGCGTTGCGGACTGCGTATCGGGATCGAAACGCCAGGCCGTCCGCTCGTCATCCTCGTGCGTGAGCGCGAATCCGTCGGGGATGACGAGCATGCCGTCGGGCGCGACTGCACACAGGTACGGGGTCTTCGCGAAGGGCAACTCCATCTCGGCGAGCCGGACAAGCATTCGGCGGCCCTCGGGGTCTTCGCCGATCGACGGATTCAGCACGCGCCGCGACTGGAACGCACGACGACGGATGTGCTTGTTGATCGAATGCGCGGCGATCCGCTCGTCGTGCTTCTCGGCCGCCGCCAGCAAGCGCCGATGAAACGCGCACGCGGCGTCCTGGGTTTCCGGCCGATCACCGAATAGCCGATCCATCGCGACGGCGGCGTCGAATCCGGCGATCTGGGTCGTCCATGCCGACAAGTCCCGCCGCGTGAGTAGTTCACCGACCGGCTCGGCGTGTCGTTCGAGCGCCGCATCCCATTGTTGGAAAATCCGCGCGAGGGCGAGCCGCGAACGCAGGTCGCGCATCGTGCGTTCGTATTGACGCGTGAACGTGAATCGTTCGAGCACACGCGGGCGGTTTCGCTCGGCGAAGGCGCGGCGCGCATCGTCGTCGCACAAGTATTTCTCGCAAAGACGAAGCAAGTCGTCACGGCCTCGAAAGAGCACGTCGGAGAGATTGAGCCCGGTGCGTTTCACATCACGGTGTTCGTGAATCAGAAAAAACGCGCCCGCCGCGATGCCCTCATACAGTCGGTTGTGCGCCACGGCCATCTGGTTGATGTGCAGGTTGATCTTTGACGCTGCAAAGAGCCGGTTGAGTTCTTCACCGTGTTCGAGCACACCGCGTGCGTGGCGCGCGAGTTTCGGGTGGTGATCCCAATGTCGCCCGAAAAGGTGCAGATCGAAGCCGGCTTGCGAGAGCGCGACAAGGGGAATCTGCCGGAAGAGCGCGTTGCCGATCTGCGCGAAAAAGGCGTGCGCGATCGCCGTCACGATGCTTTCGGCGAGCGTCGGGCCTCGGCGCGTCGCACGAAGCAGATCCGCGTATTCGCCCTGCGTCCAGATCGTGTTGCCCTCGGCGAATCGCGCCCGAACGACCTCGAACAGTTCTTCCGCCGCGCTCTTCGCATCGTCGCCCATTGCGGCGAATCGCGGTCGCTCGTCGTCGAAGTACATCTCGGCGGTCCTGCCGATGTTGCTGACATAACTGATGTCGCATCGAAGCCTATCGAGCGAGCCGTCCCCGGATTCGAGCGGGCGGAAGATGCGCTCGTTGACCAGCGGCTCCTGGGGGAGCAGGCGCGCGGAGTTGTATCCGTACATCGCCCAATGAGCGCAGTAACCGGTGACGAAATCGCGATCGCCGAGCTTTTTCGCGGCCTCCGAATTTTCGAGCGACGGAAAGTAATCGAGCATCGAGGTGAGAAAGGGCAGATCGGCCGGGTAGATCGCCGAGGACTCGAAACGCATGTGGTCGATATGATGGATGAGATGCGGCCGGAATTCGTCCAACGCGGCGAGCAGCGCGGGACCGGTCAGGCTGTCCTCGCGGTCTCTTTCGGCGATCGTCCGCACCGTGTGCCCCAGCGCCGTGAGCGCCTCGTCGATGTCGCGGTTGGCATACTGCACGAAGTGCGACCACCCGCTGCTGATGAGCAGGACGCGCCACGAATCCTCGTTCAGCCAAAACTCCACCGGCTGTGCACGGTAGAAGTCGTCGACCGAAGCCTTCAGGCATTTCGCGAGGTCGACGCGGCGGCGCAAGACGTCACCCACCGCCGTGGCCGCCTCTTTCGCGGCGGCGGCCTGCCCGCGCACGCACACCGACTGGGGCAGGGGCTTCATCGGGTCGGAATCTAAGAACTCGCGAAGGCGACCGACCGCGTCTTCCCCGACAAACAGGCGCACGTGCGGCGCGGCGACCATCTCCCGCCAATCGGCGACATGAAGCGCGGCCTTGAAGATCTCGGGGTCCGGCTCGACGACATACATCGCCTGCCAGCGCCCGCCCGGCTCACGGTTCAGGCGGCGGAAGAACTCGGCGGCTTCGTACCCAACGCCGACGCCGACGAGCAGTACGGGCGCGAACCCCGGCGCGCCGGGCAGATTCGCATCGACGTATCGCGTCGCGTCCGCGACGGGCGTTTCCGCGGAAGACACGCGAATCGGCCCCTGACCCTGATCCACGTTCAGGGCCCAGCCGCCGTCCGCGGCTGGAAGAAGTTCCAGATCAAAACGATCCGTCCATCCGCGCAGGAGTTGGGCAAGCTCGTCGTCGCGCGCGGCGAGTGCGTTCAGGTTGGATTCGTAGCGCTGGAGAAGGTCATCCATGAAAGGGAGGGAGAGCCCGGATCATCCCGCGGCGGCGGTGATGTTTTCGCTGGACCGGAACAGCGGGCGCACGCGGTATATGCGAACGTCGCAGGGACGGCATTCGCCGTGAATATGGCACGACCGCTCGGCTTCCAGTCGGCTGTGGTTCACGACCCCCGTGGGATCGCCGACCTCGAGTTTCTTGATGCACAGATAACGCAGTCCGTCGGGGCCGAGAAAAAACCGGTTGATGCGGCAATGAACCGACGGGTCGGGAATCATGGTCTCCATGACTTCCCACATGTCGGGCTCTATGCGCAGTTTGAGTCCCTTGCGGGCGAAGATTTCGACAGCCTCGCTCAGGTCGCCGTTCGCGGCGATCGAGTGGATGTCGAGAATTCTGTGCCCGCGACGCAGGAGTTCGACGGCCTTGTCCGAAATCGCCTCGACCGTGTCCGACTTCTTCTGCCCCGGGTGGCACGACGCGAAGACCTTGATGCGTTTTTGCAGGCGGTCGAGCATCCCGACGTCCCACGACATGTTCGTGTACATGCGAATCTTGGCCTGTTTCACACCGTTGACGATGTCGGTGAATCCCGGGTGAAGGGTGGGTTCGCCGCCCGTGAAAATCAACTCGTCGCCAGGTAGCCGGTTCAGGACCTCGATCCAGCGTTCCGCAGAAATCAGTTTTCGCGGCGGCAGGGCGTTGGTGCAGTAGAAACACGAATAGTTGCACGCCACCGTCAGGTAAACGCGGGGAATCCAATCGAATCCCACGGGCTGGGTGGTCATGTGGGCTCCCGTCGAGGATGCGTACAACATATCGGTGAAACGGGCCGAAACTCAAGCACATCGAGTTCGGCGTGAGCCCCTTCACGCGGCGGCAACGACTTTCGCTCGCGGTCGTGCGAGTGTCTCCGGCTTGGTCCCCGCCGGGGCCCCGGCGATGCGAAAACCCACGGAAAATCCAAGGATTTCCGCTCACTTCGCCGCATCCTTCGCGGCTTGCCACGTGGGATCGAAGCCGCTAATATCCGCCGCGTTTTTGGGCTGCGGTAGCTCAGTTGGCTAGAGCGCCTGACTGTGGATCAGGAGGTCGTGGGTTCGATTCCCTCCCGCAGTATTTTTGCCAATTGAGGGGACTCAATTGGCTTTTTTTCCGACTCGAACGAGAATCCGAACGAACGTGGAAACGCCATGAGCGCCCCGAACGACCGCCCCATACCCCGGCAACCGGCCGGTTTCGCCGATTCCTTCGCCGCGGACGTGACCGCCCGTCGGCGGATGATCGACACGATCACGTCCGTCTACGCGCGTTTCGGATTCGAACCGCTCGACACGCCGGCCATGGAATACCTCGATGTGCTCGGCAAGTACCTTCCCGAGGCGGACCAGCCGGATCTGGGCGTTTTCGCCCTCCGCGACGACGACGAACAGTGGCTCGCGATGCGTTACGACCTGACCGCGCCACTGTCGCGCGTCGTGGCGCAGTACGGTAACGATCTGCCGAAGCCCTATCGGCGTTTTCAGGTCGGACCTGTCTGGCGGCGCGAAAAACCCGGCCCCGGGCGTTTCCGCCAGTTCACACAGTGCGATTTCGACACGGTGGGCAGCGCATCGCCGGCCGCCGACGCCGAGGCGTGCGCGGTGCTGGCGGCGGCTCTGGGCGAACTCGGAATTCGCCCCGGAGAGTTCGAAATCCGCGTGAACGACCGCAAGGTGTTGAACGGAATCCTCGAACGCGCGGGCGTCTCGGACGACCCCGCCGCGAGGATGACGGTTTTGCGGGCCATCGACAAACTCGACCGGCTCGGGCTCGAAGGCGTTCGTGAGTTGCTGGGCAAGGGACGCAAGGACCCATCGGGCGACTTCACACGCGGCGCGGATCTGGCCCCGGACCAGATCGCAGCCGTGATTGCGTTTCTGGGCGCGACGGGCTCGGACCGCGCCGCTACGTGCGACGTCTTTCGGTCGCTGGTGGGAACGAGCGCGGTCGGCGCGGAAGGGGTCGAGGAACTCGAGCGCATCGACGCATTGCTGGACGCGATGGGGCTCGGCTCCGACGTCGTGAAGTTCGATCCCGGCCTCGTGCGCGGGCTGGCGTATTACACCGGGCCGGTCTTCGAGGCGGTTCTGACCGTCGAGACGGTCGATGACGCCGGACGAAAAGTCTCGTTTGGCTCGGTCGCGGGTGGGGGCCGATACGACGATCTGGTCGAGCGATTCACCGGCGACAAGGTGCCCGCCACCGGCGCGAGCATCGGTGTGGACCGGCTGCTCGCGGCGCTGCGTCTGCTGGGCCGTGTCGAATCGTCCGACGCCGATGCGCCGGTCGTGGTCACGGTCATGGACGCGCCGCGTCTCGCCGAGTATCAGAAGATGACCTCGGAACTTCGCGAGGCGGGGATTCGCGCCGAAATGTACCTAGGCTCGGGCGGATTTCGCGCGCAGATGAAGTACGCCGACAAACGGCGCGCGCCCATCGCGGTCATCGCGGGCGGGGACGAGTTCGCGCGCGGCGAGGTGACGATCAAGGACATGCGGCTCGGCGCGGCGCTCGCCAAGGACATCGCGGATCGCGAGGAGTGGCGCAAGGGCCAGCCCGCGCAGCGCGCCGTGCCGAGGGACCAACTCGTGCCTGCGATTCTCGAAATGTTGGGGCGATGACATGACGCCGACGGGACCGGTGCCCGGAACGCGGGACATCGATGGCGCCGCGATGGCGGCGACGCGGAGAGTCCGCGCGTCGCTCGAAGGCCTGTTCGACGACGGCGGCTTCGCGTTCGTGCACCCCCCGGTCCTCGCCGAGCCCGGTCCGTTCCTCGCGCGTTCCGGCGAGGCCATCCGTCAACGCATGTACATCTTTCAGGACCCCGGAGGGCGCGAGATCTGCCTGCGCCCCGAACTGACGATCCCCACGGCGCGCCTGTATCTCGAACGGCTGGCGGCGAAATCCGAGACGCCCGCGCGCCTGGCCTACATTGGTCCGGTGTTTCGGTACACATCGGAAAGCGGCGGCGACACGCCGCTGCGAGAGTATGTGCAGGCCGGAGCGGAGTGGATCGGCGACGTGGATGCCCCCGAGACCGACGCACGCATTCTCGCGTTCGCGTTGCGTGCCGCCGATGCCGCCGGGGCCATCGGCGCGACCATCGTCGCGGGCGATCTGGGGCTTGCCGCCGAGGCGGTGCGCACCGTGCCCGTCGCGCCGCGCATCCGTGCGAGACTGCTCCGCCAGTTGTGGCGGCCCGACGCGTTTCTCGCTGCACTCGATGCGACGCGGACCCCACGCGATCGCGCCGGCGAGGCAAATGCGGACTCGCGGCTCGCGGAAATGGGCGCGGAGTCGTCGCGAACGCTGATCGAGGAGATCCTCGCGCTCGTCAACGTGCGTCACGTGGGCGCGCGGACGGCGGACGAGATCGCGGAGCGACTCGCAACGAAAGCCGAAGTTGCGTCGGACGACGCCGTGAGCGCCGAGATCGCCGCCGAACTGCGCGCATGGAACGAAATCCGTGGAGACGGCGCATCCGTTCTTGCGGCTGCGCGAACGTGGATGCGGAATTTCAGATCGGACGACGGCCTGCGTGCGATCGAACGCGCTGAGTCCCGCCTCGCGGCGCTCGCAACGTCGGGCGTCGATGTCGGGCGCGTGACGTGGGATCTCGGCCTGCGCGGCGAGCTGGAATACTACACGGGGCTTGTGTTCGAGATTCGAGCGCGACACGCCGGAAAAGAGATCGTCGTCGGCGGGGGCGGCCGTTACGACGGGCTGCTTCGCTCGCTGGGCGCGGCGCGCGACATCCCGTCGGCGGGATTCGCGCTCACGGTGACGCACCTTGCGCGCATCATCGCGGAGGCGGCGAAATGACGCGAACGCACTCCGATCGACTGACGATCGCGCTTCCGAGCAAGGGCACGCTCCACGAAAAGACGCTCGACTTTCTGCGTTCGGCGGGGCTTCGTTTTCGACCGTCGGGCCCCGGGCGCGATTACGTGGGAACCTTGGCCGGCGTCGACGGCGTGGATGTGTTGTTGCTGCGCGCGGACGAGATTCCGGAGCGCCTGGAATCGGGCGGCGCGCAGATCGGCATCACCGGCGAAGACCTTCGTCTCGAGAATGGTTCGGATTCGGGTTCGACGTTTCGATTGATCCCGGATCTCGGTTTTGGGCACGCGCGGCTGGTGGTCGCGGTGCCGCGCGTTTGGATCGATGTCACCACGATGCACGATCTCGAGGAAGTCTCATCGATCTATCGAGTGCGCCACGGCCGCCCGCTGCGGGTCGCGACGAAGTTTCCCCGGCTCACCCGCGAGTTCTTCCTGCGCCACGGAGTTCGCGATTACGTGATCGTGCGATCCCTGGGTGCCACCGAGGGCGCGCCGGCGTCGGGAGCGGCGGATCTCATCGTCGATCTCTCCTCGACGGGCGGGACGCTGACGCAAAACCACCTGAAGGAACTCCATGACGGGACGCTCGTCGATTCGCAGGCGGGTTTGATGGTGTCGTCGAATTCCGATCACTGGAACGCCGCGCGGCTTGCGTCGCTCGCGCGAATCGTCGATCTCATTGAGAGCCGCATGGCGGCGGCGAACGAGCTGGTGCTAAGAGCCTGGGCGCCGCGGGCGCGGGCGCGCGCCATCTTCGACGCGCTCAACGCGGGGGATCTTCGGTGCGTGCCGATGACGGCGCTGCCCTCGGAAGCCGACGCGCAACCGGACGGAACCCGGGAACTGGTGTGGCTGTGCCGCCGCGACGTGGTTCAGGCCGCGGCGAATACGCTGCGCGACGAGGGGTGCACCGGCGTCGTCGCGACTGCGGCCGACTTCGTTTTTCGACCGGACCTCGATCGCCTCGACGAATTCCGAGCCCTCATAGACGTTCCTGAGGGAGCGACGCCATGAACCCCGTGCGCATCCGCCACGACCGCGATCTCACGCCCGGCGAGATTTGCGCTGTCGCGGACGACGATGCGGCGGTGGAATTTGACGACGAAACCGGGCGGATGCTCGACGAGCGCCGACGGCAGGTCGTCGAATTCGTCGAGTCGAGCAACGTCCCCGCATACGGATTCAATCGCGGATTCGGACACAACGTGCGCTTGGCCGTCGATGCGGATCGCGCCGCGGAGCTTCAGCGCAATCTCATCCGGTCGCACGCCAGTGCCGTCGGCGAGCCCGCGCCGCTTCCCGTGATCCGCGCGGCGATGCTGATGCGCTCCCGGTCGCTCGCACGGGGGCATTCGGGCGTGCGTTCCGAGGTCCCGCGAAAACTGGTCGAATTCCTGAACGCGGGCATCACCCCCGTCGTTCCCCGTTTTGGCTCGGTATCCGCGAGTGGCGATCTCGCGCCGCTGTCGCATATTGCTCTCGGCCTGATGGGCGAGGGCGAGGTGTTCGTCGGCGACGAGCGCCTGAATGCGGCGGCGGCGCTCGCCCGCGCCGGAATCGAACCGCTTGTCCTCGAAATGAAAGAAGGGCTCGCGCTCAACAACGGCGTGCAGTTCAGTACTGCGTACGGGGTGCTTGCGGCGGCGAGGTTGGAATCGTTGTGGCGCACGGCGTGCGTGGGAACCTCGCTCACCTTGCAGGTCATGCTCGGTGCCGATACGCCGTGGCGCGAAGACCTGCATGCGCTGCGGCCGCATGCGGGCTCGGTGCGGACGGCGGCGGTATTACGCGCGCTCACGGCGAATTCACCCATTCGCGAGGCGCACCGGCCCTACGACATCGACGGCGAGATTCAGGATCCATACAACCTCCGCTGCGCGGCGCAGATCCTCGGCGCGGCGCGAACGCTGATCGACCGCGCGAACGAAACCTTTGCGATCGAAGCGAACAGCGTGACTGACAATCCCATTCTGCTTTCGGGCGAGGACGACGCGTTCACCGACATCGTTTCGGGCGGCCACTTTCATGGCATGCCGGTCGCCGTCGATCTATACGGTCTGCTTCAAGCCGCCGCGATGATTGCGTCGCTCGTCGGTGCGCGATGCGCCAGGTACGTGGACGAGGCCCGCAACCGGGGGCTCGGTGCGGACCTGAAATGGCCGGGACCCACGGACGATCCGGAGTGGAATGCCCGGCAGGCCGCGTCATCCGGTATGATGGCGCCGGAATATGTCGCGGCGTCGCTCACGAATTGGCTGTGGGGACAGTGCATGCCCACGCACCTGTTCAGCATCTCGACCGACGCGGGGCAGGAGGATCACGTCAGCATGGCGGCCAATGTCGCGATCCGTGCGTACGACGCACTCCCGCGCCTCGCCGAGGCGCTGGCGGTCGAACTCGCCTTCGCCGCACAGGCCGCCGCGATTCGAAAGCGCACGCCGTGGCTGCCGTCACGCGCTCGCACCGCATCGGGCGAAGTGACCCTCGATCGACATGAGGTCCCCGAGGCGGATCGCCGTTTGTGCGAAGCGGGCGAGGCGGTGCTGCGCGAGATCGAGCCCGTGTTCCCGGTTGTCACGGTCGATCGTCCGCTATCGGCGGATCTCTCGGCACTCGCCGCCCTCGTGCTGGATGGTGCGATCGAGCGGTGCGCCGCGCGATTCGGCGTCTTCGCCGCGGTGGACGCGCCTTGCTGATTCCCGTATTTCCCTTCGCCGCCTGTCCCCGCGACCGAGCGACCGATCGGCGTGCCGCCTCCGAGGGTCCGTGGTGGCTCGCGCCGCTCGCCGCGCCGCGCGCGGTGGAGTTGGGCGAAGAACCACTGACGACCATCGAGACGGATGTTCTCGTGGAACTCGTTCGGGAGCGACCGACGCACGTGCTGCGCTGCCGCGACATCACACTCGTCACGCGATTGCTGGACGAGGGCGCAATCTCGGTCGTGGTCGAACCCGATATCGCCGCGACGCTCCCTGCGGAGATCCCTCCGAAACGAATCGGCCTCTGGGCGGATCGCGCCGGTGACGTCGCGAAAGCACTGGCCGCCGCGACGATCTGGACGACCGATCGGACTTGCGCGAACGAGGATTCGCGAGAGCGTGTCGTGATGATCGACGCCGCTTCGTTCGACCCGGCCGCCGCGCCCGCGGGCACCGTCGCGATCCGCGACGCGCATCGATGCCCGCCCGATCACGAGGCGACGGCGTTTTGCGCACGGATCGCTTGCGATCGGAACGCGAACCTCTGGACGGCGATTTGCGATGACCTCGGCGCTCTCGTCGCGTGGGGTTGGTCGAACCCGGATTCGATTCGACGCTCCATGACCGAGCGGCGCGCATACTTGTCGGCGGATGTCGCGTCGCCGCCCGTTTGGCTGGGCGGCGCGCTGGTCGCCGTGCAGATCGATCACGGCGGGCGCGCGTTGCGGTATTTGGTGGCCGGCCCGCGCGTTGATGCCGCGTGGCCGAACCGATGGCCCGAGCGCGAGGGATTCGCGGAACTTTACGCCCGGCTGCGCGAACGTGTTCACGAGGCGCCGCCGGGATCCTACACGCGCCGGCTGCTCGACACGCCGGACATGCTGCGCGGCAAGTTGCTCGAAGAGGCGGCGGAGCTCGCCGCCGCGTCCGGCGCCGCCGACGTGCGCGGCGAAGCCGCCGACGTGCTCTACTTCGCGTGGGTGGCTCTCGCGCGAGAAGGCGTCTCGCCGGGCGAGGTCGAGGCCGAATTCGCACGGCGCGCGCTGCGTCTGAATCGGCGTCCGGGCGACGTGAAGCCGCCCTGGGCAAAAGGGACAAACCGTTGACCGACGCGACGGCGAACGACTCGGGCGAGCCGGTCGGGCGGCTGCGTTCGCTCCTGAACGCGAGTCCCGCCGTCGTGTATTGCGCCCGCCCTCATGTCGGATTCGAACGCACGTTCGTGAGCGACAACGTGGAGCGCCTGATCGGATTCACCGCCAAAGAAGTCTTGGATCGACCGGGATTCTGGGCGGAGCGAATCCACGCCGACGATCGGCGGGGGTGCCTCGCGGCGCTGGCCGAGGCCATCGAGCGGGGACACGCGGTCTGCGAGTACCGTATTCGGCAACGCAACGGACGTTATGTATGGATCCGGGATGAGGCGCTGCTCTCGCGCGACGGTCACGGTCTGCCGCTGGAGATGACGGGCAGCCTGATCGACATCTCCCGCGAAAATACTCCGAGCTGCATCTGCGAGCCGGCGAAGCCCGGTACCGGGCGATTGTCGAGGATCAGGCCGATCTGGTGTGTCGTTTCCTTCCGGACGGGACGTTGACGTTCGTGAACGGGAGCTACAGCCGGTTTCGCGGCATGCCCGCCGAGCGCCTCATCGGCTCTTATTTCCCGGACAATCTGCGGGAGCGCGATCGCGAGGACCTGCGCAACCTGCTCGCGTCGCTCGCGCCGGAGGACCCGATCGGACTCTTTGAAGCCCGGGCAAGGGCCGCGCGCGGAACGGAACACTGGCAATCGTGGACCCATCGCGGGCTTTTCAACGACGTCGGCGAACTCGTCGAAATCCAGTCCGTCGGCCGCGACATCACGGAACGCAAAGCCGCGGAGGAGTTGCTCGCGCGTTCGAATGCGGAACTGCAACAGTTCGCCTACGTCGCCAGTCACGATCTCCAGGAGCCGCTGCGGATGGTCTCGGGATTCCTGCAACTGCTCGAGAAGCGTCACGGGGATCGCCTCGACCGTGAAGCCGAGGAGTACATCCGCCTGGCGCTGGACGGCATGGATCGGATGCGCAGGCTCATTTCCGACCTGCTCGAATATTCCCGCGTCCGTCGGGACCTCGCGGAATTTCGCGAATTGGATCTTACCGCCGCGATCCGGGATGCGCTCCGCACGCTCGGCGCCGCGATCACCGATTCCGACGCCGTCGTGGATGTCGGGCAGCTACCGGCGATTCGGGGAGATGAAATCCTGATCGCGCGTCTCTTTCAGAACCTTCTCGGCAACGCGTTGAAGTTCCGTTCGCCCGATCGGCCCCCGCAAATCGCCGTTCTTGCCGGCACCGACACGACGACCGTGACCATCGAGGTGAGGGACAACGGCGTGGGATTCGAGCCGCATTTCGCGGAACGAATCTTCACGATGTTCACGCGCCTGCATCCGCGTTCGAAATACGAAGGCACCGGGATCGGGCTCGCGGTCTGCCGCAAGATCGTCGAAATCCACGGAGGGACGATTCGGGCCGAGTCCGAGCCCGGCGTCGGATCTTCGTTTTTCATGACGTTACCCGCCAGCATCCCTGTGCCGTGACGTCGGGGATGAACCACGATGAGGTCCCCGGTTCCATGCGTCTGCTCCTGATCGAAGACAGTCCGGGCGACGCGCGCCTGATTCGAGAACTCGTGCGGGACGCCGCGCCGGATTGGGACCTCGTCTGGCGCGAAACGCTGGACGAGGGCATCGCGGATGCCCGGCGCGGCGGGTTCGGTGTCGTCCTGCTCGATCTGTCGCTGCCCGACAGCAACGGGATCGAGACCTTCTGCCGGATGCATCGCGAGGTCGCGGATCTGCCGATCGTCGTTCTGACCGGTCTCGAGGACGAGCGGCTCGCGGCGTTCGCGCTGCGCCAGGGGGCGCAGGATTATCTGCCGAAAAACGAAATGACCGGCGCGCTGCTGAAGCGGGTGGCGCGTTATGCCATCGAGCGGTTCCAGTCGAAAAATGCGCTCGAATACGTCTACCGCGACACGCGGAAATCCCACGACGATCTGCTGGCCATCATGGACCTGCTCGCCCTCGGCGTCGTCACGCTCGACGGCGAGGGTCGCGTCACTTTCATGAATCGTTCCGCGAGGCGGTTCACGGGATTCGACGACGCCGAAGTCTTTCCGAAGCCGTGCGCGGACGTTCTTCGTCCCAGGGGCGCCGACGCCGACGCGGTCGCGGAACTTCTGCGCATGAGCGAGGGAGAACGTTCGCGCATCTCCATCTCCCTCGGAACGGAGGACGGCGAAGGGTTCTGGATCGATCTCGAAGCGCGGGACGATCCGCGAAATCCCGACGGCGCGATCCTCCTGCTCTACGACCGCTCCGAGGAATACCGGCTGCGCCGGGCCCTCGACGAAAAAGTCGATTTTCCGGAGATTGTTGCGCGATCCGAGGCCATGTCGCGAATCGGTCGGCGTATCCGCGAGATCGCGCCGCTGGACTGGACCGTGCTCATCGAAGGCGAGACCGGAACGGGCAAGGAACTGGTCGCGCGCGCGATTCACAACGCCGGGCCGCGAGCGGCGGGACCGTTCATCGCGGTGAACTGCGCCGGTCTTCCCGATGCGTTGCTGGCGAGCCTGCTCTTTGGTCACCGGCGCGGATCGTTTACCGGCGCGGTGGACGACCGGCGCGGGTTTTTCGCCGCCGCCGAGGGCGGCACGATCTTGCTCGACGAGATCGGTGACATCTCGCCCTCCATGCAGTCGAGCCTGTTGCGCGTGCTCGAAACGCGCGAATACACGCGAGTCGGCGACACGCAGCCGGAGCGGAGCGACGCCCGCGTCCTGACCGCCACGCACCGGGATCTGGCGGCGGAGGTCGAGGCGGGGCGTTTCCGCGCGGACCTGCTGTACCGGATCCGCGTCATGCGCATTCAAATCCCGCCCCTGCGCGAACGGCGAGAGGATATTCCGATGCTCATCCGGCACTTCCTCGGCATGAGCCGGACGGCGCTCGGCAAATCCGTCGCCTCATTCGACGCCCCGTCGATGCGAGCGTTGCTGGAATACCCGTGGCCGGGAAACGTGCGCGAGCTGCGCAGCGCGATCGAGTACGCGACGGTGCACTGCTCCGGCGGACTGATCACCTTCGCAGACTTGCCGCCGGAGTTTTCGCGGCACCGTACGCGGCCTGACGACGCGGATCGCGGTGGAGAGCGCGAGCGGTATCTGGACGCGATTCGTAAGGCGGGAGGGAATCGGTCGCTCGCGGCGAAAAGCCTCGGGATCGGCCGGGCGACGTTCTACCGGCACCTCTCACGACTCGGAATCTCCGAAACCGCTTAGACGTCCGCTCCGAAAGAGACGCTGAGACAAATGTGAGACACACAGTGTCTCGAATGTGTCTCGCGGCAATGAAGTGACAGATCTATAGAAAAATTTCTATCAACGAATTCGTGTGTTTACGAGTATTGTTACAATTGGCGCACTTGTTGCTCTTAACCGAGTGATCGGTATCGGCGTAGGGCAGTGTCGAGCGATTTCGCATCCCGTATGACGTGCACCAGGGAGGTCCGCCATGGGAAAGACGAAGATCGATACTCGGAATCTCGAAGGAATCGAGGTGAAAGAGATTTCCATCGAGGAGTTCGAAGTCCTCGGCGATTCGACGTGCCGATTTCGGTCGTCCGCCGACGTCAGCGTGGGCGATACGATCCTGGTGAAAGCCCTTTACACGGGTCCGATGCCGGACGACATCGGGGCGTCGGGCCGGCGACGCAAGCGCGATGCGAATGTGTGGCGGCGCGGAATGGTTCCATTCCTGACCACCGTGAAAACGGTCGAGGACGACGGACACGCCCGTGCGAGGTCGCGGGTCGTCGTTCACGTTCAAACGGTCATGTCCGACGATCACCACAGTTTCCGCGAGCACGTTTCGGCCGGGCCGCGACCCGAAGGCACGCAGTACGAATACCAGGGCTTCTTCATCCGCTATCGTCGGCGCGGGGCCTGCAACTAGTCGCCGTTCTCCGCTCGTCGAGCTTTCGAAATCCTCTTGAACGCCGCCGCCTTTGCGGCGAATATCCGACCGTCGTTGCGCTGACAGCCCGCGCGTCGGGCCGCGCCGCGTCCATTTTCACCCGGGCTTTTTCGGGGGCGCTTTCATGCACAAACTGGTTTTACTTCGCCACGGCGAGAGCGCGTGGAATCGGGAAAATCGTTTCACCGGCTGGACGGATGTGGATCTGTCCGAGCGCGGACACGAGGAGGCGAAAAAGGCGGGGCGTCTGTTGAAGGCCGAAGGTTTTTCGTTCGACCTTGCGTTCACGTCGGTGCTCAAGCGCGCGATCCGCACCCTGTGGATCACGCAGGACGAGATGGACCTGATGTGGATTCCCGTGCAGCGCGCGTGGCAGCTCAACGAGCGACACTACGGCGCGCTTCAGGGCCTCAACAAGTCCGAGACCGCGGCGGCGCACGGTGAGGAGCAGGTCAAGATCTGGCGGCGCAGTTACGACATCCCGCCGCCGCCGCTCGACGCCTCCGACCCGCGCCATCCGTCGCACGATCCGCGTTACGCCGGGCTCGCGCCGTCGGAGCTGCCCGCCACCGAGTGCCTCAAGGACACGCTCACGCGCGTGCTGCCGTATTGGCACGCGCAAATCGCACCGCGCGTCGCCGAGGGCCGCCGCGTGCTGATCGCCGCGCACGGCAACTCGCTGCGCGCGCTGGTGAAGTACCTCGACCACGTCTCCGACGACGAGATTGTCTCGCTCAACATCCCCACGGCCATGCCGCTGGTGTACGAGCTCGACGGCGATTTGCGCGCCACGAACCGCTACTACCTCGGCGATCCCGACGAGGTCGCCAAGGCCATGGCGCAGGTCGCCGCGCAGGGCAAGGCCAAATAGCGGTCAGTGGAAATCCCGACTGCGTTTGCGCGTCGGGGTGAAGATCTCCGGCGTCCAGAACTCGTCGGCGACGAGGTGCACCACGCTCTGCTCGGAGTGCAGCAGGCCGGCGACGCCGAGAAACGGCGCGGTCTTGATGAGCGCCGCGTGCCGCTCGAAGACGCTCGGCCGAATGATGAGATTGACGAAGCCCGTCTCGTCTTCGAGCGTCATGAACGTGGTTCCGCCCGCCGTGTCGGGCCGCTGCCGGCAGATCACCAGACCCGCGTAACGCACCCGCCGCCGGTTCGGCTTCGCGTTGACGATCGACGCCGGAAACAGGCCGAGCTCCCGCAGGCGCGGCCGCAGCGCGCCGAGCGGATGGCCGCGCGTGGACAGCGCCATCGCGCGGTAGTCCCAGTCGATCGTCTCGAGCGCATCGAGCGCGTGAAGATCCGGAGCTTCGTCGCGCTCGCGCAGGGCGAGCGGTTTGGATTCGGAACGCGAAAGGGCGAGCACATTCCACAGCGCCTCGCGCCGGTGCGCGGTGAGCGACTCGAACGCGCCGGCCTCGGCGAGCAGGCGAAACGTCCGCGCGTCGGGGCGCACCCGCGCGGCGAAATCGTCGAGCGAGGCAAAGGGCGCGCGCGCGCGTTCGGCGACGATCCGCTCGATCAGCGCCGCGGCGAGCCCCTTCACGAAACGCAGCCCCACGCGCACGGCGAAGTCCATCGGCGGCGGCCCGCCGGTCGATTCCTGCGTACAGGCGTCGTCGCTCGCCGCCACGTCGATGGGGCGGATCTCGACGCCGAGTCGCTTCGCGTCGTCGATGATGGTGGCCGCGGAGTAGAAGCCCATCGGCAGCGCGTTGAGCAGGCCGCAGGTGAACTCGACGGGGAAATTCTCCCGCATCCACGCGGTGGCGTAGCTGATGAGGGCGAAGCTCGCCGCGTGGGACTCGGGGAATCCGTACTCGCCGAAGCCGCGGATCTGCTCGAAGACACGCTCGGCGAACTCGGGCGTGATGCCCTTGGCCACCATGCGCGTCATGAGTTTTTCGCGGTGGCCCTCGAGCCGTCCGCTGCGTCGCCACGCGGCCATGTCGCGCCGAAGCTGATCGGCCTCGCCGGGGGTGTAGTCGGCGGCGACCACGGCGAGCTTCATGACCTGCTCCTGAAACAGCGGAACGCCGAGGGTTTTCCTGAGCACGGGCTCGAGACACGGATGCGGGAACTCCACCGGCTCCTCTCCCGCGCGCCGACGCAGGTAGGGGTGCACCATGCCGCCGCTGATGGGGCCCGGCCGCACGATCGCCACCTCGATGACGAGATCGTAGAAATTCCGCGGACGCAGGCGGGGCAGCATCGCCATCTGGGCGCGGCTCTCGATCTGGAACACCCCCACCGTGTCGGCGCGGTCGATCCGGTCGAAGGTCCGCGCGTCGTCCGGCGGAATCGTCGCCATGCCCAGGTCCACGTCGCGGTGCGCTTTCAGCAGCCGGAACGCGTGGTCGAGGTGCGTGAGTGCGCCGAGCCCGAGCAGATCGACCTTGAACAGACCGAGGCTCTCCACGTCTTCCTTGTCCCACTGGATGACCGTGCGATCCTCCATCGACGCGTTTTCGATGGGGACCAGATCGTGCACCGGTTCGTGACCGAGCAGGAACCCGCCTGGGTGGATCGACAGGTGGCGCGGGAAATCCAGGATCTCGTTCGCCAGCGCGATCGCCATCCGATGCGTCGGCGTTTCGGGGTCGAGCCCCGCCTGTACGAACGCCTGCGGCGCGACGCCGCCGCCCCAGTGCGACAGCAGCTTGGCCACGCGGTCGAGCGACACCTCGGCCATGCCCAGCGCCTTGCCCACGTCGCGCACCGCCGAACGCGGCCGGTAGCGGATGAAGTTGGCGACCATCGCCGCCCGGTCGCGACCGTAGCGGCCGTACACCCACTGGATCACCTCCTCGCGCCGGTCGTGCATGATGTCCAGGTCGATGTCGGGCGGCTCGTTGCGGTCCTCCGACAAAAAGCGCTCGAACAGCAGATCCATGCGCACCGGGTCAATGGCCGTGACGCCGAGACAGAAGCACACGGCGGAGTTCGCGGCCGAGCCCCGGCCCTGGCACAGGATCTCGTGCTCGCGGCAGAAGCGCACGATCTCCCACATCGTCAGGAAGTAGCCGCCGTAGTCGAGCTTTTCGATGACGCGCAGCTCCTTTTCGAGCTGACGCGCGACCTCGGGCGGCACATCGCCCCGGTAGCGGCCGCGCGCGCCCTCGAAGGTCAAATGGCGCAGCCACTCGTTTCCCGTCATGCCGTCGGGCAGGTTCTCGGACGGATACCGATAGCGCAGCTCGTCCATGCCGAACCCGCACCGGTCCGCCAGCTCGCGCGTGCGCCGGACCGCGTCCTCGTCGTCGGCGTAGAGGCGCCGGAATTCGAAGATCGAGTGCAGGGCGAATTCGTCGCTCGGCTTCGTGAGTCGGCCCGCTTCGTGAATCCGCACGCCGTGGCGCACGCACGTCAGCACGTCCTGCAACGGTCGCCGCGCGCGGTCGTGATAGAGCACCTCGGGCGCGGCGATCGTCGGCATTCCGTAGATGCGTGACCGCGTCCGGATCCGGCGCTCGCGCTCGGCTTCGTCGGGCAGTTGGTGGCGGTCCAGCACGGCGAAGACGCGGCCCGCGAAGGCGTCGCGCAACAGCCGCGCGACGGCCATCGGTTCCGCCGGATCGCCCAGACGGCTCCCCGCGCCGCCGCTCGGCGCGACACCGTATAGGGCGCACAGGCCCGTCGCGTGATCGGCGACCTCGGCCCACGACACGCGGCTCTCGCCCTTGGGGCAGCGCAGCCGTCCTTTCGTGAGGAGCCGGCACAGGTTCGCGTAGCCCTCGCGCGTTTCGCACAGCAGCACGATCGCGTCGCCGTCGTCCACGGTGATCTGCGCGCCGACGATCAGGTGCACGCCGAGTTCCCGCGCCCGCACGTGCGCGCGGACCACGCCGTACACGCCGTCGCGGTCGGTCAGGGCGATCGCCCGCAGCCCGAGCCGGTGCGCCTGCTCCACGAGTTCCTCGGGGTGCGACGCCCCTTCGAGGAACGAGAAGTGGCTCTTGCACCACAGCGCGGCGTGCGCGGGCGCGCCGGGCGTATGAATGCTGCGCGTGCTTGCGGACATCCCGACTCTCCGGGGCACCCCATCGGTTTCGCCGCGGCTACTCCACCAGCCCCTGACAGAACCACCGCTTCCGGACCTCGTCGAAATAGATCCACAGGTTCTGGCCGCTTTCGGTTTCGACATAGAAATACCGGCGTCGGATTTCCCGGTTCCACCATCCGCCGGAGACGGGGAAGGGGCCGCCCGCGTGGGCGGCGGGGTCGGCCGGCGATCCGCGCGTCGGCCATCCGATCACCGCGTGCGCCATCTCGCCGTCCAGCCGGAGCGGTTTCGCGAAAATCCGCCGGACCCGCCGCGGCGTGCGCACCGGGCGGGCGCGCGGCGAACGGCTCCGGTCCGCGCGCACCCACTCCCACTGCGCCTCGGGCAGGTGCCCTTCGCGCAGGCGCACGGTCCGTACCGCGTCCTCGCCGAGTTCCGCGCGGATGCGCGCCAGGGCCCGGTCGGCGGCGGCCGGATCGCGCCGGGGCTGGTGAAACAGGCTGAGCTGCTCGGTCGTGGCGACGCTCGGATGCGCGGTCAGGCGCATCTCCGACACCGGCGAGGTCCACGCGTGACCGGACCACTTGAGCTGCACGAGGTTCAGGATGACTTTGCGGTCGAGCGTCGGTTCCGCGGGCTCGATCGCGTGGCGCACGAAAGACAGATCCTCCAGGCGCAGCTCGAGGTCGAGCCGCGCGAGGGCGAGGTATTTTTCGGCGAGCAGGGCGGTGAGCACGGCGAGGCCCTGTTTCGCGACGAAGAGCAGGCGGTCGGCCTGCGCCTCGGGCGGGTCGATGTGCCGGTGCACGGTCAGGGGTTCGGGCGCCATCTCGGGGCGCAGCGGGGGGCGGTCTTTTTGTGCGCCTTCGCGGTGCAGGCGCAGCGTGGCGGGCGAAAAGCGCCGCGTCAGGCCGCTCTCGGGCAGGGCGAGGAACGCGCCCACGGTGTGCACGCCCAGGCGCGCCAGATGGTCGCGGTCTCCGGGCGGCAGATTCAGCCGGTCGAGCCCGATGCGCCCGAGGGCCTCGCGCTCGTCGGCCTCGGAGCGAAAGACGGTGCCGTGGGCGAACGACCGTGCCGCCGCGTACGCGCCGAACCGGGAGAAGCCCACGACGACCGAAGCGGCGAGGCCCGCGCCCGCGAGGTCGTCGCGGATGCCCCGCGCCCACGCGCTGGCGGACGGGGCGAGGCGCTCGAGGCCCGTGGGATCGAGGAAGAAAACCCCCGGCTCGTCGCGCACGACCTCGACGCGGGGCGAGTGCGTCGTGAGGATGCCCAGCGCCTCGCGCAGGCCGGCCTCGATGTCGGGTTCCGAAACGACCCCCGCGACCAGTTGCGCGCACAGCGACAGGCCCTGCGCGTAGGACATGCCGGGCAGGATGCCGAATTGCCGGGCCGCCTCGTTGGCCCACAGGGTGCGGCCCTGCGCCTTGTCGTGATCGACCACGACGGCGGGGCGGTCCTTCCACTCCGGGTGCCGCCGAAGCAGCACCTGGAGCGGGAAGGCGGGCAGGTCAACGCATGCCAGGCGGGCCATCGACGTTCACCTCGCGACGTCGCCCCGGCCCGTGGCGCTTGTCTTTGAGCACCTCCCACGCGCACACCCGCCGCGGGTCGTCGCCGGGATGCGCGGCGGCGTTTTCGCAACCGGCCTCGAAACGCAGGGAGACGAGCGGCCCGAGCGACGGCAGCTCGGGCGGCGTGCGCGTGAGAAAGACGATCGCCAGGGCGTGATGCGACGCGAGCCCTCCCAGCCGGGAGAGCGCGTTTTGCGGCACGTCGGGGTCGGCGCAAAGGTCCACGACGACCAGCCCGAAGGATCCCGAACGGGCCAGATGATCCGCCGCCCGAAGCCGGCGGAGCGCGTCGGGACCGCGGATGACGACGAGGCTCTCCAGGTCGACCCCGTTGTCCGCGAAATCGGGCGGAAAAAAGCTCTGGTCGGCGGGCGTCACCCACGCGCACAGCTCGTTTTCGATCTGCGCCCGGACGACGATCTCGGACGCGACCGTGAGCTGCGCGCCGCGCCGCGCCGCCGAGATCTCGATCAGTCGGCCCGTCAGGTTTTCCCATGCCCAAGGATCGACGAGCGGGCGTGCGGACGGCACCGCCCCGGTTTTGCGCAGGGCGCCAGCGGGCAGGTCCTCGTACAGACGGGCCAGATCGGCGGCGCTCATGACTGGCTCCTGAAACTCATGTCAGGACTCCACGAAGGGAATGGCTTCGAGGTAGCGGCGGATCTCGATCACCTTGCCTAAAATCCGGACCGCATCGGCGGAGAGCCGGATCGGGGCGAATTCCGAATTCTCGGGGACGAGATCGACGACGCCGGACCGAACGCGCAGCCGCTTGACGGTGGCCTCGTCCTCGACCAGCGCCACGACGATGTCCCCCGAATCCGCGCGCTCCTGCCGGCGCACGACCGCGATGTCGCCGGGCCGGATGCCCGCGCCCGTCATGCTCTCGCCGCGCACCCGCAGGGCGAAAAACTCCCCCGGCGGCATGGCGGGCGAGGCGGACAGCCAGCCCTCCGGGTCCTCGAACGCGGTGGTCAGCGCGCCCGCCTGCACCGCGCCCAGCAGCGGGATGCCCATCGGACGCCGCGACCGCGGATTCGATTCGGGCGGCAGGCGATACCCCCGGGCGGCACCCGCCGTCTTTTGCAGCCGGCCCTCGCGCACGAGGTTCTCCAGATGGCGGCGCGCGACCTCGACCGCGCCCAAGCCCATCGCGCGCTGGATCTCGCGGATCGTCGGCGGATCGCCGCGACGCAGCCGTTCGGCGACGAAGCGATAGATCCGCTCACGGGTCTGCCCGGTCGGTGTTCTGGACATCGTGCTCTCCGCGTCTCGCGCGCGCTCGACAGCGCCGTTCGGCGTCGTCGTTTCCCTCGTCTTCAATAGAAGACATTTGTCTTCATTTGTCAAGCAAAAAAACCCCGCTCGCGGGTTGACCGTGAGCGGGGCCGGAGGGTGTCGTTTCGGGTTCGGCTACGCCTTCTGTCCGGCGGGCGCGCCGGGCGCGCGGCCCGAGCCGTTCGCGCCGTTCGCGATCTTCGCGCGGATGTTGAACAGGTCCTTCACGCCCTCGATCTTGCCGCCGAGGCCGCGTCCCCACATCGCCCGGATCGTCGCCACCATGCCGTGGTACATCTTGTGCGTGTAGGGCTGCCAGAAGGGGCTCCACGCGGGCTGGCGCACCAGGTCGTAGTTGATGTGATACGGGATGCACAGGCCGCGCAGGCCCTCGTCGCTGTGGACGCGGCCGACGCCCGACGTCTTCACGCCGCCCCACGGGGTTTCGGGCAGGCCGTGCGTGAGCAGCACCTCGTTGACCATGACGGTGCCGGCCTCGAGCTGCTCGGCGATGCGCTTCGCCTTGAACTTGTTGGTCGAGAAGACGTAGGCGTTCAGGCCGAACTTGGAGTCGTTCGCGCGGCGGATCGCCTCGTCCTCGGTCCGATACTTCATGATCGGCAGCGTCGGGCCGAAGGTTTCCTCGCGCACGCACTCGAAGCTGTCATCGACATCGACGATCACGGTCGGGGCATAGAACTGCCCGGGGCCCTCGATCTTGTAGCCGCCGGTCAGGAACTTCGCACCGGCTTTCTTCGCCTCTTCCATCTGGTTGATGACGACCTTGAGCTGGCCGGGGTCGGTCATCGGGCCCATCGAGACGCCGTCCTCGATCGGGTTGCCGACCTTGAGCTTCGAGACGCGCTCGACGACCTTCTTGACGACCTCGTCGTAAATCGACTCGTGCACGTACGCGCGCTCGACCGAGGCACACACCTGCCCGGCGTTGGCGAACGCGCCCCACACGAGCGAGCCGACCGCGTGTTCGACGTCGGCGTCCTCGCACACGATGGCGGGGTCCTTGCCGCCCAGCTCCATGGAGCAGGGGATCAGCAGGCGGCCGCACTCCGCGGCGACCATCTGGCCGACGTCGGTGGAGCCGGTGAAGTTGACGTAGTTCACGTCCTGGCTGATGAGCTTGAAGGCCATCGAGCCGGCCATCGGCAGCACCTGATACAGGTCGGCGTCGAGCCCGGCGTCGTCGAACAGTTCGCGGCACTTGAGCGCGATGAGCGGCGTGATCGAGGCGGGCTTGTGCACGACGGCGTTGCCCGCGATGAGCGCCATGATGATCTCGCCCGTCGGAATCGTGAACGGGAAATTCCACGGGCTGATGCACAGCAGCACGCCGTAGGGGCGGTAGTTGATGTAGCTCTTGCGGTACTTCACGAGGTGCATGGGGATCGGATCGTCGGCGAGAATCTTCGGCGCGCGTTTGCAGAAATACGCCGTGAGATCGACGATCGGCATGACCTCGGTCTCCATCGCCTCCATGAGCGGCTTGCCGTTCTCGCGGGCAATCAGCTCGCAGACCTCCTCCGCGCGTTCGACGAGGGCGTACTGGAATTTTTTGATGATCGAAACCCGTTCATCCAGGGACTTCGACGCCCAGCGGCGCTGGGCCGCGCGCGCCCGTTTGATCGCGTCGACGCCTTCCTCGAAGCTGTACGATTTGACCTCGCCCAACACCTCGTCGGTGGCGGGATTGTGCACGGTGATCATGTTGCTCATGGCCCTCTCCTGTGATCCCGAATCGAAATGACGGAGCGTTCCCCTCGAACAGGCAAGAAGTTTGACACAGTTGAACGCAAAGAAAAAGGGTCGATTCGCCCCGCGCAAATCCCGAAAAACCGGGCACAAATGCAAGGATTCAGAGGGATTTTTCCGCCAGTGCGACCAACCCCCGCCGGTGCACGCCGTCCGGAGCGATCACGCACTCCTCGCGCAGGGTGCGAAGGCGCGATCCCCGTGAGCGGATGTCGGCCATCGTCGCGGCGATCGGCGCGCGCAGCGACGTCTCTTCCAGGTGCATGTCGTCCCCGAGCGATACGACGTGAATCGAACGGGGCGCTGCCTCGTCGGCTGCGAGCCGCACTCCGTGGAGGAGGGCCGCGTCGCGCAGGCGGTCCGTGACGAAAAACGGCGGAGTCTCGCAGGTGACGTCCTCGGCCGCATTCGCCGTGCATGCGTGGAACGCGACGGGCCTCGGTTCTGCCCGGCCGGCCAGCCTCTCCCACATCGTGTCGAAACCGTTCTCCGTCAGGCGTAGTCGCCGCGCGTCGTTCCCGCGCAGGCACTCGATGTACGCGCCGGGTGTGGGCTCGGGGTCGGCGCGGCCGATCCAGCCGAGCTTGGTGAACGTCCCCGCGAGGAGGATCGCCGCGAGCCCGATGGCGGCCGTGAGCCGAAGCGACCGCGACGTCATGCGTTCACGGGCCAAGGACCACGCGTCTCGACCGGCATCGACCGCCACGATGAGCAGCAGCTCGTGCAGCAACGAGCAGGCGTTCGCCGCGTTGCTGCGCGCGGTGAGGACGAGGGCGTACACCAGGATGAAAGCGATCGACGCGAGCAGGAAACGCCGCCGCGCGACACGCGCGCTGCTGCGTCGGATGCCGAACGCGACGGCGAGAATGACCCCGGCTGCTTCGGCGACGACCCACGGTCCGGCCTGATCCAGCAGCGCCTCGCGAAGGAAGACCCGGAAGAAACCGGCCCGCGCGAGCCGGGTGATCGGCGCGCCGTGTTCCAGTTCATGAAAGTACCATTCGACGTAATTGCGCCCATGCAGTACGACCCACGGCGCGATGACGGCCAGGGCGATCGCCGCCGCGACGAGCGGTCCGCCGATGCGCGAGGCGGCGTCTTTTCGAGTGGACCAAATGACGGCAACGAAGCCGAGTCCCAGCGGCGCCGCAAGGACGGCGGCGATGGGGTGCGTCGCGAGGGCAAGGCCGGTGAGAAAACCAACCGCGATCGAA